>JBQCJQ010000684.1:0-5564 GCA_051952615.1 Humibacter sp. | reverse complement strand
GCCGACCCGATGATCACGGGCTGCAACCGACGAACGACGTCGAGGTAGTCGCCGGTCCAGATGATGCGCACCGCCGTCGCCGTCGCGTTTCCCGAATCGTCGCTGAGGTCACGGGTCACGGCCTCAGCGAGTCGTGCATCGATCTCGGGATCCTGCGGCAGTGGCCGCGGTACGTCGGCGCGGTCGACGAGCTGCCTGCCGAACTCGCGGTACCACTCGCTCAGTCTGTCGACCGACTCGCCCAGTGCTACGCGCGCGGCACCGCGATCCCCGTCGACTCGCTTCTGCCCGCGCCAGATCTCGACGATCGCGTCACTCGCCAGCCGCAACCCGGCGACACCCGTTACGGATGCCGCCACTTGCGCGAGCGGGCGCCGTTTCGTGCCGCGTTCCGCGAGATAGGTGCGGAAGGTGTCATCCAATCGACGCGACGATGCAGCGGCCCGCAGCGACTGGGCAACAGGTTCAGGACCCTGCGGAGCGGTGTCGTCGCAGTGGCCGAGGCCATAGGCGACGGAGGCAGCGAGGTACTGCACCCCGTCGTCGTACGCCTCGGCGAGCGACTGCCGTAGCGCTGCGGATGCACCGCGCGGCCAGAAGAGCAGGCCGACGAAGAGGCTGACGACGCATCCGAGCGCGATGTCCTCAATGCGCAGCAGTCCGACCGTCCAGCCGGTCGGGGCGATGATGTTGAACAGCAGCACCAGCACGACCGTGAAACCCGCCTGCCCGGCGGCAAAGGAGATCGCGGCGGGTGCCACGCCCGCCACGAAGATGGCGATCGGCAACAGAACCCACAGCACGATGGGACTGTCGCCGATCAGGAACAGAACTCCAGCACCGATCGCGACGCCGACCACAGTTCCGAGCACACCGCGCAAAGCCGTCTGACCCGTGCTCAGCGCGTTCGACCTGAGCACCGACAGGGTTCCGAGCACCACCCAGAACGAGTGCTCGACACCGGTGAGGTCGGCGAGCAGAACGGCGATGCCGAGCGCGACCGCACCTCGAATGCTGTTGCGCAGCCAGACCGAGTGCCACTCCAGATAGCCGGTCGCACGCTGCACGGCTGCGCCGAAGGGTCCAAGCAGATTGCCCGGCTGCCGGCCGAGCACACGCTGCAACCACGTGCGCCGCTCCGCCTCGGCCGTGAGCACGATGTTCTCGCCGACCTGAGCGACCGCATGGCTGAGCTCTTGAGCACGGAAGCCCGGGTCCAGCGCCGAGATGAACGCGCTGGCGACATCCTCGACCGCGGTTCCCGACGCCATCCCGGATGCCGTTCCCGATCTTCTGCTCGGCAGCGCCATCGCCGTCGACTCGACCATGGCTGTGGCTCGCCTCAATCGTTCGAGGGCCGCTTCGATCTCGGCGGGATCTCCGCCCGTCGTCGACAGGAGTGTCGCGCCCTGCTCCAGCACCGAAGCGGCCGCGCTCTTCACCTTGCATGCCGCCTTGTGTGCCGGCGTGGCCGACGGCAGGTACTTCGCCGCCTGCGCGATGACGGTGTTCAGCCAGTTCAGTTCATCCACCAGCCGCACGACTGTTCTGGCGGGCGTGCTGAGCCCGGTCGGGCGGTATGGCGTCGCGAGGAATCCGGCGTGCAAAGCGCTCACCGCGTCATCAGCCGCGGCGATGGCACGCTGGCGATCCGAAGCGAGATCTGCGTCCCCGTCGCCGAGCATGTATGCGACATCCGCCCGCAATCTCACGGCGAGAGCTCGACACGCGGCAGCGGCCGGTCCTCGAAGCGGCTCCCGGGAAGGTGCCGGCCACAGCACGGCAACGGCGATGACACTGGCGACGGATGCGATCGCCCAGCCGAGAAGTCGCGGGCCGACGGAATCGAGCGTGCCGGGGATCGTGACGGGAAGGATGAACGCCAGCAGCAGTGACGTGCTCGCGGAGGCCAGCACCGAGCTCACCGTGCCGACGAACAAGACGATGAAGCCGATGACGGCCATGGCAAGCGCCGCGAGCCACATCGGCTTCGAGGCGAGCGTCCCAAGGCAGACGAACACCGCCCCCGTCACGGCGAGCGCTATCTGCGCCTGCACCCTGGAGCGCAAGGGACCGCTGAAGTCGACGAGGAGCAGCATCGCGAATGCGCCGAAGGCAGAGAACGTCGCGACTTCGGAGCTGCCGATCACTCGGCCCCCGAGAGCGAAGAGAAGCGGCATCACGATGGCCGTCCTGCCGGCGCGTCGCAGCGCAGCGTATGCCGGATCCCGCTTGCTCAGCCAAGTCTTGAAGCGCACGCGGCCTCCCGTGCATCGTCACGCGACGCCGCAGGATGAGCGGACGTCGCACTCTGAGCACACACTACGACCCGACGGGTATCCGTGGCCCATCCGCGTGCGACTCGTCTGCCCGGGCCCGAGCAGGGCTACCGACCCAGCTCGACGACGACACGGATCGCGTCGGCACGGATCCATCGGCTGGTGAGGCCGACCACCCGGCCCGTTGCGCCGTCGCGGTTGACGCTCTTGACGGCCCAGACCGGATCCCCCGTGTTCAGTCCGAGCTCAGCGGCCACAAGCGGAGGGGCGGCGTCCATCGTGACGGAGGCGCGGGCGCGCACCGGAGTCGCCCACGCGACATCGCGCAGGATCGTGTTGAGCGATTCCTCGACCTGGAGCAGCCTCGGCAGCTCGGGGACAAGGTCCTGCGGCACCCACTCGATGCCACACGCGGAGGGAAGCCCGTCTGCGAAGGACTGGCGGCGCAGCTCGAATCCGGGGGTGCCGGCAGACACACCGAGGGGTACGGCGGTCTCGATCGGCAATCTGACGACGCCCCATCCCCGCACGACCGAGCGTGGCTCCACCCCAGCGGCCCGCAGCGTCAGCGACCAGGACGGCGCCCCGCCTGACGCGATGCGGTACTCGATGCGCCGCGACACGAAGGTACCCTCGCCCTGCACGCGCCGCACCAGGTGTCGGCGCCGCAGCTCTTCCAGCGCCGACCGAGCCGCCGCGCGGCCGATCCCGAAGCGCTGCGCGATGGCGTTCTCGCTCGCCACGCGAGTGCCGGGAGGGAGCGCGGCATACTCGGCAGCCAGCGTCTCGGCCACATCGCGGAACTTCCCACCCGTCACGTCCCCTAATGGTGGCGTTACGAACTGAACACCGTGTGTCGCGACTGCAGATTCCGTGCTTGTCCGAGCAACCGTGCCGTGCGCTGCGGCCCCGTTCACCAGGTGTTACCGGCGCATTCTCGGCGCCTTTTCGGGGGGCGGTGAAGCTCGCCGAGGAACCGCCCGCTGGTCAAGGCCAACCCTCGACGGTGCCCGCCTCCCCATCGCACAGTTAGGAGCACCACATGAGGAACCGCCCCTCAATGCTGGCCGTCGTCAGCCGGCTCTCCGTCGCCGCCCTCGCTGCCGGTTTGCTCACGGTCGGGGTCACCTCCACCGGACTGACGGCTGTTCCCGCCCACGCCGAGGACACCAGCACGTTGGATTCCGGGCTGACCTTCAACGGCTCGAACCAGTACGTGCAGTTCGACAAGCCGCTGCCCCAGTCGCCGGAGACCATCGAGCTGTGGCTCAAGGTCCCCAACGTCGGCGACAAACGCGAGATCGTCTACAGCAACTATTCGGATCCCAACGGCATCAGCATCGAGATCTACCCGAACGGCCAGCTGCGCTACTACGAGCGTCTCGGCGCCATCGACTTCGTCACCAACATCGACATCCGCGACAACACGTGGAAGCACGTAGTGCTCGAGCGCGACATCCCTGACGGCAAGGTGATCTTCTACGTCAACGGGGTGGAGATCGGGGAGAAGGCGGCCACCTTCCCGGCGAGCCCGGTCATCGGGACCCAGCCTCACTTCCTCGGCCAGGACTACCGCGCCTCGATGCGGTTCCAGGGCGAGATCGGCGAGGTGCGGGACTGGTCGACGTTGCGCACGCCCACGGAGCTCGACGCCACCTCGACGACCGAACTCACCGGCAACGAGCCCGGGCTGATCGCCGACTGGGGCCTCGACGACGCCTTCGCGACCGGTCCGGACGACAACGTCGTCCACGATCGCGGCCCGAACCACATCAACGGCACGCTGTACGGGTTCACCGCGCCCAAGCCGACGCCCTACATCCTCGACGTCGATTTCGCCGGCGGTGCGCCCGTCGACCACGCCCAGGGGCTGCCGATCACGACCTACGGCGCTCCCACGATCGCCCAAGATGCCGGAGTCGACGGCGACGTCGCCACCTTCAATGGCACGACCGACGCCTACTCGATCCCGTTGCAGAACCAGTGGCCCAGGATGACCAACGCGCTCACGACCGAGTGTGCTTTCCGACTCAATGCCCCGACCTCCGGCAGTGACTACCTCTGCTCGGGCGCCAACGGCGGCGGCATCGACATGTGGGTGAGCGGAACGACGCTGACCTATGGCCTCTACGTGGGCGGCGCCTACCGCCGCGCGACCGCGCCCATCGCCTTGAACCATTGGTATGACGCTGTGATGGTGTGGGACGGCGCGACCGTCACGCTGTACCTGAACGGCAAGGAAGCGTCCCAGGTCCCCGCGGTCGGCACGGTCGGGCTGCCCAGCCCGGCATCCGCCGAGAACCTGATTCTGGGCGGCGACGCCTCGGCCACGACCTTCGAGAATCCCTCGGCGAGCTCGATCTACCGGGCGCGAATCTTCAGCAAGGCGCTCACGGCTGCGCAGGTCGCCGACCTGTTCGACCTGCCCGCCCGCCTTCTCGCTCACACCCTGACCACTCCGGCCACGGCGGTCGGCTCGGCGGTGCAGCAGCCGCTGGGCGGGCTGTGGGCCGGTGCCGGGGTACCCGTGTTCACCAAGGTCGACGGCGCCTCCTGGCTGCAGGTGTCGGCCGACGGCCTGATCACCGGGACCCCCGGCAAGAAGGACCAAGGCACGATCGGAACGATCACGGTTCAGGCGAGCGACGGCCTGAACACGCAGACGATCGCCGTGGAGGTGCCCGTTCTGGGCAGCGGCAAGCGGGTTCAGCTCACGACCGCCTCGTGGAACCTGTGGAACAACGGATCGCACGTGAAAGACGGCCTCGCCAAGGAGCTGACTGCCATCACCGACGCCGGCCTCGAGCTGGTAGGGGTGCAGGAGTCCGAGGGCACGGGTGCCAAGCAGCTCGCCGACGCACTCGGTTGGTATTCGTACCAGTCGGGTGGCGATCTCGGCCTCCTCTCGGCGTACCCGATCAGCAGCGTCACCGAGCCCACCGCCGCAAGCCCCGCTGTCGGTGTCACGGTCACGGTGAACGGCGTGCCGGTGCGAGTCTGGGTCGCTCACCTCGACGAGGGCGCCTCCGACGCGACTCGCAGCGCCCAGGCGCAGGCGATCGCCGCCGAGATCAAGCCGGACCTGGCTGGTGCCAAGACCACTCCGGTCGTCCTGCTCGGCGACCTTGCCACCTCGGCGGCGAACATCACCGGCATGTTCACCTCGGCCGGGCTGACCGACACCGGCGCGGGCACCGCTCCGACCTACTCCCTCGTCGCGGCAGGCGGCGCCACCGACCGTGTCGAATAAAAAGACTAAAAGGGTGCGCTCAAAAATCAAGGTTC
>JBQCJQ010000683.1:0-7044 GCA_051952615.1 Humibacter sp. | reverse complement strand
GCCTACGCAGGTGTGGATGCCGTGGACCGGCAGACCATCGACGCCGCGCGCTCCATCGGAATGACCGGCTGGCAGGTGTTGTTCAAGGTAGAGCTGCCGCTCGCGCTGCCCATCGTCATCGGGGGAGTGCGGTCCGCGTTCCTTCAGGTCATCGCGACCTGGACCGTGGCCGCTTATCTTCCGCTCGGCGGGCTCGGCCGGTTCATCTACGACGGATACGCCGTGCAGAACTACGCCGAGATGCTCGGCGGCTCCATCCTCGTGATCATCCTCGCTCTCGTCGCCGACGGCATATTCGCCATCGTGCAACGACTCGTCGTGCCACGCGGGGTGGTGCTCGGAAGAGCATCAGACGTGCGTGTGCGCCCGTCCCGGTCCCTTGCCGGGGCATCGCAGTCCACCACAGCAGGCTGAAAGGCCAAAGAAGAGAAAGCGAAGCACCATGGCACTGAAATCCCGCATCGTCAGCGCTGCCGCAGTCGCGGCGCTCAGCGCGCTCGCGCTTGCAGCGTGCTCGTCAGGCAACCCGCTCGACAACTCCAGCACGTCGTCGCCGAAGGCCGGCGGATCGATCGTCGTCGGATCCGCGAACTTCCCGGAGTCCGAGATCATCGCCCAGATCTACACGCAGGCGCTGACTAAGAACGGCGTCAAGGCGTCGATCACGCCGAACATCGGTGCCCGCGAGGCATACCTCAAGGCGCTGCAGGACGGCTCGATCGACCTGGTGCCGGAGTACTCGGGCAGCCTGCTGCAGTATTACGACGCGAAGACCACTGCGCAGTCCAGCGCCGATGTCTACGCGGCTCTGAGCGACGCGCTGCCCAAGGGCTACGAGGTGCTCGACCAGTCGTCGGCACAGGACGCGGACTCGTACAACGTGACCAAGGAGTTCTCCCAGAAGTACAACGTCACGAGCCTGTCCGACCTGAAGAACGTGTCCGTGCCGATCACGGTCGGCGCCAACCCCGAGCTGGCCGACCGCCCGTACGGCATCCCCGGCCTCAAGTCGGCGTACGGCGTGAACGCCACGCTCGACCCGATCAACGACGGTGGTGGCCCGCTCACGGTCAAGGCGCTGCTCGACAACACGGTGCAGATGGCCGACATCTACACGACGAGCTCGGCCATCAAGGACAACGGCCTCGTCACGCTGAAGGACCCGAAGCACATCATCATCGCCGAGAACGTGGTGCCTGTGATCGCTTCGGCCAAGGTCGACGACAAGGTGAAGAGCGTGCTCAACAAGGTCAGCGGTGCGCTCACCACCGACGACCTGGTGACCCTGAATGAGAAGGCGGCGGGAAGCTCGAAGGAGTCCGCGCAGCAGATCGCTCAGGAGTGGCTGGCACAGAAGAACCTCTTCCAGTAGCCGACCTCGTCCCGTAGCCAGGGCGTGGACGTCACGTCATCGTCGGGGGAGTCGCTCGCGATGCCCGGTGCTCACGCGCCGGCGCGGAGGGAGCGCCTCCCCTTCGGCGTCGACCCCGAGCTGGTGTTCGATGCGCTGTTCGCCGGGGAGAGCCACGCTTTCTGGCTGGACGCACGCATCCGCGACGGCGGAGTGAGCAGGCTCGGGGCGGCGTCACAGGTTCGGCCGAGCTACGTCGTCTCCGAGGGTGTCGCACGCGAGGTGGTCGACGGGCGCGCCCTCGACACCGCAGTGGACCTTACGCGGGTCATCCGCGATGCAGTCGCCGCCGCCGACACCTCGGTGGCCGGCTCGCCGCTCGGGTGGGTCGGGTGGTTCGGGTACGAGCACGGTGCACGGGCGCTCGGCGTTCCGGCTTCGGATTCGCCCTGGCCGGATGTCGCACTCATCGCCGCCGATCGCGTCGTCGAGTTCGATCACGGTTCGGATGAGCTGAGCCTGTGGTTCGTCGACGACGAGGAGGGCCGCGCCTGGGCGACCGCGACGCGAAACCTGCTGGCATCCCTTGCCGCTCAGCCGTCCGCGGAGGATGCGGCGTTCCCGACGGCCGAAGCGAATGGCGCCGGGACAGCGACGCGTCCGCAACCTGCGTCGCCCGTGTGGCGGCACTCGGACGCCGACTACCTGCGAATGATCGAGCGATGTCAGCTGGCGATCCGCTCCGGTGATGCGTACCAGCTGTGTCTCACCAACGCCATCCGCGTTCAGACGGATGCCCGGCCCCTCGACGTCTACCGACGGCTCCGTCGAGACTCGCCGGCGCCGTACGGCGGGTTCGTGCGATTCGGCGACATCTCGCTGCTGAGCTCGTCACCCGAGCTGTTCCTGCGCGTCGCCGACGGCGTCGCCGTGACGAGCCCGGTGAAAGGAACGGCGCGGCGGCTGCCCGACGCGGTCGACGACGCGCGCCTCAGGGATGCCCTCGGCCGAGACGAGAAGGAACGCGCCGAGAACCTGATGATCGTCGACCTGATGCGCAATGACCTCAGCCGCGTCGCGCGACTCGGAGGCGTCGTCGTCACCACGCTGCTCGAGGTGGAGACCCACCGCCACGTCCACCAGCTGGTGAGCACGGTCGAGGCGCAGCTGGCCGACGGCATCGATGCGCTGAACGTGCTCGACGCCTGCTTTCCTGCCGGCTCGATGACCGGCGCGCCGAAGCTCAGCGCCATGGGCATCCTGCACGGCCTGGAGAAGGGCCCGCGCGGCATCTACAGCGGATGCTTCGGGTGGCTCGGACTCGACGGCTCGGCCGACCTCGCGATGGTCATCCGAAGCATCGTGATGCAGGACGGCGAGGCTGCGATCGGAACAGGCGGCGGCATCACCGCGTTGTCGGTACCGGAGCGAGAGCTGGCCGAGATCAAGCTGAAGGCGGCAGCGCTGCTCGCTGCACTCGACGCCTGATCGTTCCGCCGCAACACGGGCGAAACGAACGGGTAATCTTGATACACCCCTTTTTTCCTGGACGCCGGTGTTCCAACGCCGGGGTCCGCACGCGTTTTTGCGCAGACCCTTTCCACAGAGATTGAGAGCGACGTGCCAGATCACGACGAGCGAGACGGTTCTGAAGCCCGTTACGACTTCGCTGCCATTCAGGCCAAGTGGTTGCCTGTGTGGGAGCAGCTTCAGCCGTTCCGCACCGACGCTCCCGGCGACAAGCGTCCGCGCAAGTACGTGCTCGACATGTTCCCCTACCCGTCGGGCGACCTGCACATGGGTCACGCCGAGGCGTTCGGCTTCGGCGACATCGTCGCGCGCTACTGGCGTCAGCAGGGCTTCAACGTTCTGCACCCGATCGGCTGGGACTCCTTCGGCCTGCCCGCGGAGAACGCGGCGATCAAGCGCGGCATCGACCCGCGCGGCTGGACCTACGACAACATCGCGCAGCAGAAGCGCAGCTTCCGCATCTACGCGCCGTCGTTCGACTGGAGCAGGGAGCTGCACACCAGTGACCCCGAGTACTACAAGTGGAACCAGTGGCTGTTCCTGAAGCTGTACGAGAAGGGGCTCGCGTACCGCAAGGACGGCACGGTCAACTGGTGCCCGAACGACCAGACCGTGCTCGCCAACGAGCAGGTCATCGACGGTCACTGCGAGCGCTGCGGCTTCGCCGTGGTGAAGAAGAAGCTGACCCAGTGGTACTTCCGCGTCACCGACTATGCGGACAGGCTGCTGGACGATCTGAACCAGTTGGAGGGCGCGTGGCCCACCCGCGTGCTGACCATGCAGCGCAACTGGATCGGACGCTCGATCGGCGCCGACGTGCAGTTCACCATCGAGGGTCGCAAGGACCCGATCTCGGTCTACACGACGCGCCCCGACACGCTGTACGGCGTGACCTTCCTGGTGGTGGCGCCCGACTCCGACCTGGCTGCCGAGCTGGTGATGGATGCCCCCGCGCACGTTCGCGAGCAGTTCGACGGCTACCTGCGTCAGACGCAGGCGACCACCGACATCGAGCGTCTGAGCACTGAGCGCGAGAAGACCGGCATGTTCCTCGAGCGCTACGCGATCAACCCGCTGAGCGGGGAGCGGCTGCCGATCTGGACCGCTGACTACGTGCTGGCCGAGTACGGCCACGGCGCGGTGATGGCCGTGCCGGCCCACGACCAGCGCGACCTCGACTTCGCACGCACCTTCGACCTGCCCGTGCGGGTCGTTGTGGACACGAATGCCCCGATCACAGGCACGATCCCGGTCATCCCGACCGACCCGGAGACGGGTGAGGCCCTGCTGCCGGAGGACCTGCCGCCGCTCGACCCTGCGTCGACCGGGGTGGCGCTCACCGGCGACGGCCGTCTGATCAACTCGGGTCCGTTCAACGGGCTGAGCAAGAGCAACGCCATCCACCGCATCACGGAGGCGCTGACCTCGTCGTCGCTCGGTCACGCGGCGCGCAACTTCAGGCTGCGCGACTGGCTGATCTCGCGGCAGCGGTACTGGGGCACGCCCATCCCGATCATCCACTGCCCGTCGTGCGGCGAAGTGCCGGTTCCCGAGGACCAGCTGCCCGTGCTGCTGCCCGATGCGGACGGCCTCGACCTGAAGCCCAAGGGCACCAGCCCTCTGGGCGCCGCGACCGAGTGGTCGACCGTCGACTGCCCGAGCTGTGGCGGCAAGGCCACACGCGACAGCGACACCATGGACACCTTCGTCGACAGCTCGTGGTACTACCTGCGCTACCTGTCCGC
Organism: Humibacter sp.; assembly: GCA_051952615.1. Taxonomy (GTDB): domain Bacteria; phylum Actinomycetota; class Actinomycetes; order Actinomycetales; family Microbacteriaceae; genus Humibacter. Next base: position 2,418 of record JBQCJQ010000683.1, on the reverse strand, counting down.
GAACGACAACACCCAGGCGTTCGACCCGGCCGAGGTGGAGAAGTGGGCGCCGGTCGACCAGTACGTGGGCGGCGTCGAGCACGCCATCCTGCACCTGCTGTACTCGCGGTTCATCACCAAGGTGCTGTTCGACCTCGGGTACGTGTCGTTCACCGAGCCGTTCACGTCTCTGCTGAACCAGGGGCAGGTCATCCTGAACGGGTCGGCGATGAGCAAGTCGAAGGGCAACCTCGTCGAGTTCGCCGACGAGTTGCGTCAGCACGGAGCGGATGCCCTGCGTGTGACGCTCGCCTTCGCCGGGCCGCCGGAGGACGACATCGACTGGGCCGATGTCTCTGCGGCCGGCAGCGCGAAGTTCCTGGCGCGTGCGTGGCGGGTCGCTCACGATGTCACCAGCTCGCCCGATGTCGAGTGGCGATCGGGCGACGTGGCACTCCGCCGCGTCACCCACCGCCTGCTCGCGGATGCTCCGGGGCTCGTCGAGCAGTTCAAGTTCAACGTGGTCGTCGCACGGCTCATGGAGCTGGTCAACGCGACGAGGAAGGCGATCGACTCCGGCCCTGGCCCGAAGGATGCCGCGGTTCGAGAGGCCGCCGAGGTGGTCACGCTGGTGCTCAACCTGTTCGCGCCGTACACGGCGGAGGACATGTGGCAGGCGCTCGGGTACGAGCCGACCGTTGCCGCCCAGGTGTGGCGTCGACCCGACCCGAGCCTGCTCGTCGAGGAGTCGCTGACCGCGATCGTGCAGATCGACGGCAAGGTGCGTGACCGCGTCGAGGTGTCGCCGAGGGTCGGCGCCGATGAGTTGGAGGCGCTGGCGCGTGCGTCGGACGCCGTGCAGCGGGCTCTCGGCGACCGCGAGGTCGCGAGCGTGATCGTTCGTGCGCCGCGTCTGGTGAACTTCGTCACCGTGAGGTAGCGGCCGGCCGGTTCTCGTTCGACGGCTCTTCGTCCCCAGGGCGGAGGGCCGTCGACGTGTTCACGGTCGGGCGGGAAGCGAGCACGAGGCCGTCGAGGTCTCCGTAGCGTCGCGAGGGTGGATGCCGACCCTCGCGATGTGCTGTCTCCTCGTTCACGCGCCGTGCCGCGTGCCGTGAAGATCCGGATCGGCCTGGGCGCGGCGGCCGTTCTGCTGATCGCGGCGTTCGCGACCGCCGTCCTGGTCGGCATGCTGGCGCCGCACGGTGACAGCCGGCGGGTTCCGCCGGTCACCGTCACGGCGGCGGGTGCGGACCGGGTGACGCCGAGCCCCGCACCCGCAACGGTGCTCTACGTTCACGTGCTCGGTGCTGTGGTGCATCCGGGCCTCTACACCCTTGCGGACGGCTCTCGGGTGGTCGACGCGATCGGCGCGGCGGGTGGGATGACCGACGATGCCGATCAGTCGGGCGTGAACCTCGCGCGACCGCTGAGCGACGGCGAACAGCTCGTCGTGCCGCGCGTCGGAGACCCCGTTCCGGCACCGGTGACCGGTGGAGCACACGGAGGCGGTGGGGCGGGCGGTGTTACGGGCGGCAAGGTGAACCTCAACACCGGCACCGAGGAGGAGCTCGACACCCTTCCCCGCGTCGGGCCGGCGATGGCGGCGAAGATCATCGCGTGGCGCACCGAGAACGGCCGCTTCACGTCGATCGACGACCTGATGAACGTGAGCGGAATCGGTCAGAAGACCTTCGACGGGCTCAAGGACCAGGTGACCGTCTGATGATCGACCTGAGACTCGCGATCCCGGCGTTGGCGGCCTGGGCGGCCGGAGGAGTGTCCCTCGCGATTCCCGGTGCGCCGATGTGGATGGCGATCGCGCTGTGGAGCACGGCTGTCGCCGCCGCTGGAGCAGCAGTCGCGCTTCGGCTGAGCGGGGGAGAGCCGGTCCGGGAGCCTGGACGCTGGCGGCGGGCCGCCGTCGTGGCCGCCGCAGTGTGTGTGGCCGCGGCCGCCGCGGCTCTGGTGTGCACGGCCGCGAGTGTTGCGCTGCCTGCCCGTCATCCTGACGCAGTAGCTCGTCTGGCGCACCACACCGTCGAACTCCGCGCGAGCGTGACCTCGCTCCCCGTGCCGGCGGCTGCATCGCCGTACTCCGGTGACCGGGCGCGCTTCTCTGCGACGGTCACGGCACTGACGGCGGGCAAGGTGACGACCACCGCGCGCATGCCTGTGCAGGTCTTCGCGCCGACGGACACGCGGGTGCAGATCGGCGAGACCGTGGCCTTGACCGGCACGGTGACCATGCTGGAGCCCGGCTCGGAGACGGCCGCGCTGGTCTACGCAAGCGCTCGGCCGCATGTCGTTGCGCTCGCACCGGCGCCGTTGGCGGCGGCGAACGCGATGCGGAGCACCTTCTCGCGGAAGGCGAGCGCGCTGCCGGGAGACGGCGGTGACCTGCTCCCTGGCCTCGCCATCGGCGACGTTCACGAGGTG
>JBQCJQ010000682.1:0-2391 GCA_051952615.1 Humibacter sp. | reverse complement strand
TTGATGGCGTGCTCCTTGCCGAGAATCGCCTTGTCGACGTTGGCCACCAACTGCCCGAAGGCACCGGCGAACCAGTTCGCCTGCTCCTGCGTCACCGCCATGGTCGGTCCTCTCTGTTCGTGCTGATCTTTGTTCGCGTGCTGTTCATCGGTGTCCCGCTGGTCACGGGCCGACGTTCGTCATCGGCAGGTTGTTCCAGCCGGACCCGGAGACGGAGACGCTGAACGCCTTCGCGCCGCCGCCGACGGCCTGGAATTCAACGGTTACCGTCGCGCCTGCGCCAGGGTTCCCGAGGCAGCCGTGGGTCGAAACACTTCCAGAACCACTGAGGTGCACCGTGATGAAGTCGCTTCCGATCGGCCCGTTGCCCACCGGACTGTTAGAGAGCGAAGGAACGAGCTTGTAGTCACCGTCGGGCACGTTGGTGTAACTGGCTGCGATGAAGTTCCAAGAGGTACTGCAGCTTCCCCAGCCCGAAGGTGGGTGCTTGCCCTTGACCACGTCCCCCGACGGGTTCGGTGGCGGCGGGTTTGGCACGTTGACGCTTGCACTCGAGGGCGACCAGGCACTCCAGACGCCGCCCTGGTTCTGGGCACGTACTTGGACCGAATAGTCGTTGTGGCCGAGTCCGCCGACTGAATCGCTGGTTGCGGTTGTCTGACCTGTCTGGCCGTTGCTCAATCTCCACTGGTACGTCTGCAGCGCGCCACGCGTGTCCACCGCATTCCAGCTGAAGCTCACGACACCGTTCGGCGAGTCACCACTTTCACTGATCGACGGCTGCCCTGGCGTCACAGGCGTTCCCCAGGTCGTCACTGCGTTGCTCGCCGCTGACGCAACGCTCGGCCCGTCAGCGTTCTCTGCGACCACCGTGAACGTGTACGAGGTCCCGTTGGTCACGTCGATCGCATAGGTGCCGAGCGCGGTGACCGTCTTCACCTTGGTGTTGTTCGCATAGATGACGTAGTCCTGGATCGGCTTGCCGTTGTCGGCGGGCTGGGCGCTCAACGTCACGGTGATCGAGCTGTCGCCGTTGGCTGCGGCAGTCGGCGGGTCAGGCTTCGACGGCACGTCGTGGATGGTCACCTGAAGCTGTCCGATCGTCGCCTTCGTTCTGGCCGGGTCCTTCGTCGCGTCCTGCACCGTGAACTGCACGTTGACCACGCCGATGTCCGCCCCCGAGGCGGCCGACACGGTGATCGAGGAGTCGGTGAACGTGACGGTCACACCGTTAGGCCCGCTGACCTGCTTCGCCGTCGCGATCGTCAGGGCGTGCCCGGGGAACGGGTTCACCCAGGTGTCGTCGCTCGCCGCGTCGGAGACCGTCGTCGTGTTTCCGCGGCGGATGTCGCGAGTGATCGGCGGGTTCTTCTGCTGCGCGATCGGACGCGTCGAGCTCACGACCTTGACGTTCACGGATCCGGCGATCGAGGCGGTCGCCGAGTTCACCTTGAACGTGATGGTCGCCGTCGCACCGGGCTGCACTCCGAAGGGCGCCGACAGGGTCAGCGTCGAGCCGTTCGGCGTCGCCACGATGCCGTTCGACGCTCCCGAGAAGTCGGTGTAGGTGAGCTTGCTCAGAATCTGCGGGTTCGGGTGGAAGCTCGACGCGCGCAGGTCGACGGTCGTCGCCTTCTCGCCCGCCTCGATGGTGACGTTCGGTGGGGTGAACGTCGGTGGGACATCCGATTGGTCCGGGTTTCCCACCGTGATCGGGAGCACGAGCGACGTGACACGGTCGCCGCTCGCGCCCGGCTCGCGTCCGTCGTTCACCTTGAACGTGATCGCCGCCGGTCCGCGATAGTCCTTCTCGGCCGTGAAGGTCAGCGTCTGGTCATCCACGAACGGCGAAACGGCCGAGTGCGTCACCGTGACGCCGGATGCCCCGGTGATCTTCGCCGGACGTCCGGACGGCACCGCGATGAGGTCGGACAGCTTCCAGGTCTTCGACGCGTTCATCGAGACGATCTGCTGCGGCACCTTCACCCTGGGCGGCGGCGTGCCATCGGACGCCGGCGGGACGACGATGAACGCCTCGCCCTTCAGTCCCGTCGCCGGGTCGGTGAGCGTGTAGGCGACGGCCATCCGCTCGTTCCCGGGCGTCACCGTAACCGACCCGTTCTGGCCGACCGTTGCGCTCTTCGCATTCGGGCCCGTGAGGCCGACCTGCAACGCGTTCACGAGGGCAGACGGGTTGACGGCGCCGTCGTAGACGTTGACCTTGACGCTCTTCTTGCCTGCCACCTGGTTCGGCTCGACGATCTGGTCGATCGCCGTCGGGTACACCGGCTTCGCGTCGTTGGTCACGATGACCTGCACATAGGCGCTGTCCTGCCCGCCCTGGCCGTTCGTGATCGTGTAGCGGGCGACGTAGACGCCCTGCTTCTGCGG
>JBQCJQ010000681.1:0-5113 GCA_051952615.1 Humibacter sp. | reverse complement strand
TTCGACGTCGAAGAGATACGCCCTGCGGTCGTCATCCGTCCAGTACGCGTCGAGCCACTCGTAGTGATACGAGCCGTCCCAGTCGAGATCGCGTCCGTCGAATTCGGAGAAGTCGTGGAAGTAGTAGTCGACCAGACGACTCAGCAACTCGCGATCGCCGGTCGCCGCCTCACGCACGGTCACGGTCACCACGCCAGTATCTCCGACCGCCACACCGGACATGCCGTCCACCCCCGCTGGGCTGGGATGACTCGGTGGACAATGGCGCCATGGCAGAACCGAAGACCCAGCCGACCGACGCGAGCGTTGCGGCGTTCCTCGAGGCGGCGACCCCTGCGGCGCGACACACGGACGGGCTGCGCCTCGCCGAGATCTTCTCGGAGGTGACCGGAGCGGAACCGGTCATGTGGGGGCCGACCATCGTCGGCTACGGCAGCTATCGGTACATCTCTCAGGCGAACCCGCGCACGCGCGGTGACTGGCCGAAGACCGGGTTCTCGCCCCGCAAGGCGCAGCTCTCGATCTACGGCATCAAGGACCTCCCCGAGGGCCGGACACTGCTGCCGAAGCTCGGCACCTACACCGAGGGCGCGGGGTGCGTCTACGTCAAGAGACTCGCGGACGTCGACGAGGCCGTGCTCCGTCGGCTCATCGCCATCGCCTGGGCACGCGAGGACGACACCGAACCCTAGGAGCCCGGGTTCGGCGCGTCCCCTACTGGCCGACCGCGAAGATCGCCGCGGACAACGTGCAGCAGCGGCGGTGCCCTCGTTGGAAGGGCGCCGCCGCTGCTGGTGTCTCCGATCGATCAGGCGTTCTCGAGCGCGTAGCCCTCTTCGCCGTGAACGATGGTGTCGACTCCGGCGATCTCGTCCTCGGTCTTGATGCGGAAGCCCATCGTCTTCTGCAGAATCCAGCCGATGACGTAGGCGAGCACGAACGAGTAGATCATCACCGAGAAGGCGCCGATGGCCTGCGCACCGAGCTGCTGGAAGCTTCCGCCGTAGAGCAGGCTGGTGAACTTGCCGTTGACCTGGGTGAACCCGAAGATGCCGATGTAGAGGGTTCCGATGAGGCCGCCGGTGAGGTGGATGCCGACCACGTCGAGCGAGTCGTCGAAGCCGAGCTTGAACTTCATGTCGATCGCGACGGCGCAGATGGCGCCCGTGATCAGGCCGAGCACGATGGCCCAACCCGGCGTCAGGATGTTACACGCAGGGGTGATGGCGACGAGGCCGGCGACGGCACCTGATGCCGCTCCGATCGAGGTCGGCTTGCCATCCTTGATCTTCTCGACCACGAGCCAGCCGATGGTCGCAGCCGCCGGCGCGGCGAGGGTGTTGATCCAGGCGAGACCGGCGACACCGTCGACGGCCGCTTCCGAGCCGGCGTTGAAGCCGAACCACCCGAACCACAGCAGGGCGGCGCCCAGCAGCGTCAGAGGCACGTTGTGCGGCTTGTTCATGCCCTTCTGGAATCCGACTCGCTTGCCGAGCACGAGCGCGAGAGCGAGACCCGCAGCTCCGGCGTTGATGTGCACGGCGGTGCCGCCCGCGAAGTCGTTGACGTGCAGGGTCGCGTTGATCCAGCCGTTGCCGAGGTTGAACACCCAGTACGCGACCGGGAAGTACACGACGGTGGCCCAGATGCCCGCGAAGACCATCCACGTGCCGAAACGGGCACGGTCGGCGATCGCGCCGGAGATCAGGGCGACGGTGATGATCGCGAAGGTCGCCTGGAAGCCCGCGAAGGCCAGTCCGTTCAGGTCAGGCGTGATGCCGTTCGAGCCGAGGAGGCTGGAGAGCCCCCAGTCGGGCGTGCCGAGCCAGCCGGGAATCAGCGGCTTGCCGAACGAGAGGCCGTAGCCGTACAGAACCCAGAGCACGGCGACGATGGCGATCGCGCCGACGCTCATCATCATCATGCTGATGACGCTCTTGGCCTTCACCATGCCGCCGTAGAAGAACGCGACACCCGGCGTCATCAGCAGCACTAGGGCAGCTGCGACGAGAAGCCAGAGCGAGTTCACGCTATTTTCCGCGTTATAGGCGGCCGCCGTGTGTAACAACATGAGGTCTCTCCCTCTCGAGGAATACTGCGTCGCCGTCACCGTGCCGGTCGGGTTCGCCGGTTGTTCGGGTGAGGTGCCGTCAGTCTGCTTCGAGCAGATTTCGTAGGAGAGGCCGAAGTTGTTGCGAGCGTGTTACAGGGACGGTCGCTGTGTAAACATCGTGTTTCCGTGCGGCGTGAGGTTGCCTGTACCGCCGTGGAGAGACGACTCAGTTGTGCGGAGGGAGCTCACCGGAGGTCAGCGCGATGAGTCGTGAGACCGCACGTAGGTACTTCTTGCGGTAGCCGCCCTGGAGCATCTCGGCATCGAAGACGTCGTTCAGCGGTGTGCCCGTCGCGACGATGGGGATCTCGGCGTCGTACACACGGTCGACGAACGCCACGAACCGCAACGCCTCCATCTGGTCGTGCAATTGCTCGACATCCGCCAATGCGACGACATCGACGTCGGCGATCAGCTTGATGTACTTCGAGGGATGCACCGTGGCGAGATGAGCGATCACGTCGCGGAACCTGTCAGCCGTCACGTGCTCACCGCGCGTGCTCATCGCCTCGACCACACGGTCGAACGTCGAGGCGTCGACGGTCGTGGCCTCGCCGGAGACGTCACGGCGCCGATAGTCGAGCCCGTCGATGCGCACGGTCTCGAAGTGAGAAGAAAGGGACTGGATCTCACGCATGAAGTCCGACGCGGCGAAGCGTCCCTCTCCCAACGCCTGCGGAGGGGTGTTCGAGGTGGCGGCGATGCGCGTGCCCGTGGCGACCAACGCTCCGAGGAGGCGGGTCATCATCATGGTGTCACCGGGGTCGTCGAGCTCGAACTCGTCGATGCAGATCAGTGTGGAGCCGCGCAGCAGCTCGATGGTCGGCTGGAATCCGAGAGCGCCGACCAGCGCTGTGTACTCGATGAACGTGCCGAAGTACTTCGGGCCAGGTGCCGCGTGCCAGAGCGCGGCGAGCAGGTGGGTCTTGCCGACGCCGAATCCGCCGTCGAGGTAGACCCCCGGCTTGTGCTCGACGGTCTTCTTGCGTCCCCAGCCGAAGAATCCGCCCGGCTGCGGCGGCTCCCAGCTCTTCGCGAACGACAGCAGCGTGCGCACCGCCTCCGCCTGCGAGGGGAAGTCCTTGTCCGGTCGATACGAGTCGAACGTGGCACTGTGGAACTGAGGTGGAGGAACGAGCTCCGCTGCGATCTCCCGACCGGTGATCGTCGGCACCACGTCGACGAGGTGAGAGGCGTCGGGAAGCGTGTGCTCAGACATCTGTTCCTTTGTGTCGAAGTCTTACCGTGCCCCTACGCTCGACGACGGGGGTGCGTAAGTTCGCTTGAGGGACGAGCACCAAGCCTAACGCCCGTACACCAAGGCCTCGGTCCGAGAACGACCGGCGTCAGGAGGAGGAGATCATGACCGTGGGGTTCGACGCTTCTGCGAAGTTCGCCGAGTACGCACATCCCGAGCGCCTGGTGAGCACGGAATGGCTCGCCGAACACCTCGGCGACGAAGGTCTGGCGGTCGTGGAGTCCGACGAAGACGTGCTGCTCTACGAGACCGGCCACATTCCCGGCGCGGTCAAAATCGCCTGGCACACCGACCTGAACGACCCTGTGCAGCGCGACTTCGTCTCCGGTGAGCGCTTCGCCGAGCTCCTCGGACGCAAGGGCATCTCACGCGACACCACGGTGGTCATCTACGGCGACAAGAACAACTGGTGGGCGGCATACGCCCTGTGGATCTTCACCCTCTTCGGCCACGAGGATGTTCGACTGCTCGACGGCGGTCGTGACAAGTGGATCGCCGAGGGCCGCGAGCTCGTCACGACGGCGTCGACCCCCGAGCCCGCCGAGTACCCGATGGTGCAACGGGATGACAGCACCATCCGTGCCTTCAAGGACGACGTGATCGCCCACCTCGGCCATGGTCCTCTCATCGACGTGCGCTCCCCCGAGGAGTACAGCGGTGAGCGCACCGAGATCCCCGGATACCCGACGGAGAGCGCGCTGCGTGCCGGGCACATCCCGTCGGCGGCCTCGGTGCCATGGGCTCGCGCTGCGGCGCCGGACGCCACCTTCAAGTCGCGCAGCGACCTCGACGGCATCTACAAGGGCGAGGCCGGGCTGCAGGAGGGCGACGACGTGATCGCGTACTGCCGCATCGGTGAGCGCTCGAGCCACACCTGGTTCGTGCTCACCCACCTGCTGGGGTTCGAGAACGTGCGCAACTACGACGGCTCGTGGACCGAGTGGGGCAGCGCCGTGCGGGTGCCGATCATCACGGGAACCGATCGGGGCGAAGTACCCGCGATCTGAATACAGGCCGCCGTCGGCCGGCGCCGTCACCACCTCGGCGGGGCGCACGTGAGAAAATGGCCGTCTCATGACGACGACCGCTCTTCCCACGACTCTTCAGGAGATCAAGGACGACTTTCTCGCCCTCGACGTTCCCGACCGTCTGCAGCTGCTGCTGGAGTTCTCGAACGAGCTTCCCGAGCTGCCGGAGCGCTACCGCGACCACCCCGACCTCTTCGAGCGGGTGATCGAGTGCCAGTCCCCCGTCTTCATCTTCGTCGAGGTGGATGACGACGACATCGTGCACCTGCACGCGACGGCCCCTCGCGAGTCGCCGACCACCCGCGGCTTCGCGTCGATCCTCGCGCAGGGGCTCGCAGGGCTCACCGCAGACGAGGTGCTCGCCGTGCCCGACGACTATCCGCAGGAGCTCGGACTGACGCAGGCGGTCTCGCCTCTGCGGGTGCGCGGCATGACGGCGTTGCTCGGCCGCACCAAGCACCAGGTCACGCTGAAGCGTTCTCCGCTGGTCCAGTAGCGCAGCCGTAAGCGGCGCGTATCGAGACCCGACCCGGCGTCAGCGCTTTACTCCACGGCCGGGAGGGCATCCAGCCAGTCGGCGATGGCCGTGGTCCATCGCTCACGGTCGTAGTTCCAGAGCTTGGTGTGCCTGGCTTCGGCGAAGGGCACGAAGGTGACGATGTCCGGTCGCTGGTCGGCGAGGCGGTGCGACCCTCCCGCTGGCACGTAGCCGTC
>JBQCJQ010000680.1:0-3712 GCA_051952615.1 Humibacter sp. | reverse complement strand
AGTCCGACGTGGACAAGGCGGCCGAGGAGATGGAGGAGTTCGCTGAGCACGATCTCCCGGCTGGGCGCAGGTTCGAGCAGCGCTGTCGGAGCATCGAAGGTGGCCTCGATCTCTACGTCAGCTGGCGCGTGATGAGCTCGCTCAGCCACGCGGGTATGGCGATGGGTGACTTCTACCTCGAGGAGATCGATGAGGAGCCGGGCGCTGCGTTCGTCCCCGACGCCCAACTGCCCAATCACGAGTCCTGGCTGGGCACGGCGATCTGCATGGTGATCGCGTCGCTGAAGACCTGCAATGCAATCGACGGGAAGGGCCGACTGCAGGCTCAGGTCGCGCGGTCCGAGAAGCGGATGGGGGTCACCATGCCGCTTATGAAAGTTAGGGCGAAGTAGCGCGTTCGGCTTCAACCGGAGACTTCTCGCCAGTTCGGGTGGATGAATTGCCGCGTTACCCCGATGACTGGCGGCCGCGGTGACTGGTGGGTCGGGAAGACCCAGGGCACATCGGTCCTACCGGGGTGAATCCAGACGGTCACGTTGTGGCGCTCACACGCGGAGTCGATTCGTTCGAGGTAGTCGCTATGGCCGAAGTCATCCGGACGGATGCCGTACTCGCCACGATGGATGATGGTCGTCACGTTCCGGGCGGCGAGCTTCTCGATGTCGCCTGTTGCCTTGTCGATGTCCCCTGCCCAATTCAGGAGGACAACTGCGTTCCCGTTCATCATGCTCAGCTCCACGTCCGCACGTATCTCGCACTCGACGTAGTTGTAAGCGCTCTTTGACTCGGCGCGTCGTTCTTTGCCCCTACGCATGATCGGGAGTTTCAGATCGATGACGGGTCCGCGCTCGCGCGCTCGCATATCTCCCGACGCCTGACGGCCCGGTAATGCTGGAGCGTATGGCGCACGAACGGTGTAGTTCCGGCACCGTGCTTCCTGCGCATTCACTCGTTCTCACCGACGTCCGGGAGCGAAAACGGGTGGACCGCCACGTGGCTCGCCTTTCGTGGTCGATGTGTACGTAGGCGGCCCCTCATTCCGAGGGCGACCGTACGCCGCAGCGGCCGGCCGGTCGGCCACGGACACGCACGTGCAGGTCTGCCAGTGCCGGGTGCTGGTCAGTTGCCTCCCTGTGCCTGAGCAGCCCGAGCAGACAGGTCGGTCTCCCCGAAGCGCGCCGGAAGCGCGACCATAGAGGAAGAGGTCGACCCGGAGGGTTTCCGATGCTGCCGGAGTTCAACGACCGGTTGCAGCAGACATTGGACGCGAGAACACGTCAGGAGCTGCTGACCGCCGCCGTTCATGCCGTGGGGTTGCTCGCCGCCGCGGACGGCACCCGAGCAGCGGAGATTGCCCTCGACCCGCCCGTCGCCTACCGGGTCGTCACCAACGAGACCACCGGTGGCGACCCGACAGCGGCCGTGCAAGTGGCGCCGCTGAACCATCCGCTCATCGCCCATTACGTCCGCACCCGGGTCAGCGGATGGGTGAGCATCGAGGACCTGCTCCCCGGACGGTTGTGGCTCGAACATCCGCTGTACCGGGAGGTGTATCGCCCGGCTGGGTTACGGTCGCAGATCTCGTGTGCAGTCTCCGACGACGGCGGCACCGTGGTATCGCTGTCGCTGAACCGCGCCGGCGCGGACTTCACCGACCGCGAACGCAGCGACCTGACCCGGTACCTCGCACTCATCCAGCAGTTGTGGTCGCGCGCGGACGAGACCGAACGGTCCGCCGCGCTGGTTGCTGCCTTGCAGCACGCTGTGAACGGGGCGGGCCTCCTTGTCCTCGCCGTGTCCTCACGGTCGGAGCAGCTGTACGTGAGCGAGGAGCTCGCGGCTCTCGGCCGCAGCTACCCGGACCTGCTGGACGACCTCGTCTCGTGGGCGGGGCGTGCCGCATCGTTGTCAGGGTCTGTCGCCCTGGACCCTCGCCATGCCCTCGCGGTGGAGACCGCGACCGCGGGGGACGTCACAGTGATTCGGTGCCGCCCAACGGACCCGCTCGGGCTCACCAGGCGCGAAGTCGAGGTCCTCCAGGCTGTCGCCGCCGGTGACACGGCGGACGCGATCGCGTGGAGCCTGCACCTGTCGGTGGGGACTGTCCACAAGCACCTCGAGCACGTCTACGAGAAGCTCGGCGTCCATGACAAGGTCACTGCGGTCACTGTCGCACGGGAGCACGGGACCATCCGGTAGGTCACGTCGGCTCTTCAGACCCGACGAGGACGCTGTCCCAACACGTGCAGCCCCGGTAGGGAACATCGCCACGATGACCGCATCGGACCTGACGGTGCCCGCGACACGTCAGGTGAAAGGACCCGGCCCCGAACGGCAACCGTGGGCAGCCCGAGGCCGGAAGCCGACGAGGACTAAGCGTCCTTGCGCCACTCGAAGTTCAGGACGTAACCGCCGGTGCCGAACATGTTGTCGATCGTGTAGACCTCGGTGTGGATACCGAAGAATGCGGCCTTCTTGAAGTGCATCTGTGCGTTCGAGATCACCGAGTTCGGGATCGCGGCAGAGGCGTTGTGGAGACGATCCGACGTCCACGCCGCCGCGATTATCGCTCCTGTCCAATCCTGGATCTCGATGTCCTTCCACCAGGTGATGGTGCTCGGTGTGATGAGGTTGATCGTGACGAACGAGTTGTTCGTCTGCTGGGTCGACAGGACGATCTGGTCGCCGTCATCCAGAGTTCGGCCGTCGAAGGATCTCCAGTCCAGGTCGGGTCCGAGAGGGACGCCGCCGCCAGAGCTCTTCGAGCCGGAATTCGGGTACGGCGGGCTCCAGTTCAATCCTCCGGTCCAGTCCTGCGGATGCACAGGACCGAACACCGAGTTCGCCCTCTGCGGCGCAGATACACCCTTGTCGGTGGTCGGTGCCGCCTTCACTTCTGTAGACATTTCTTCGGTCTCCTTCGACCGCCGTCCCTTGGCGGTCTCGGGAGACATCGTCGTCGTCTCCGGCCCGGAAGCACATACGAAGAACTCCCCATGTCCGCAAGCGCACCCACTCGTTGTGGCGGCCAACCGCAGGTCGTCTGCGTACTGGGAAGCACTCCGCGCGCCCGTTCCGGCCCGTCGCTGCGGTGGCGCGCGCTGTACGATCGACGCGGGAGGATGCGATGGGGGCTCGCTTGCGCTCGGCTAAAGCGGCTGTGCTCGTCGTCGTCGCGGCTGCGCTCACCGGCTGCACCGTGTCCGGCCCGATCAGCGTGCCGCAGTGCCTCCCTCCGCAGCTCGAGGTGGCGCCGAGTGCGGTGGCGCCGGGCGCCGAGCTGACCGTGTCCTCGGCGTCCACGTCGTGCGACCTCGGCTACGAGGCGGGCCACACCTACACGCTCACGGTCGTCGTCCCGCGGCACAGCTCTCCGGAGACGGTCGTGCCCGTCGCCACGAACGGCCGGTTCACGGCGACGGTGACCGTGCCCGCCGACTTCCCGCCAGGGGATGCCGCCGTGATCGTCCACGGCAGCCCGTACGACGACCGCGACGACGGCGGTGGCAGCGGCTCCTGCGCCGGCTACGCCGCCTACGTCACCATCCGCTGACGCGACTGTCCCTATCCGGTACGTCGTGCCCGTGCTCGCGCGGGGACGGTCGTCCCGCACGGGGACGGTCGTGCCCCCCCGGGCCGGGCGGGCCCCACGGGGCCCGTGGGCCCGCCCGGGGGGAGCCCGGGGGGCGCGGGCCCGGCCGGCCCCCCGGGC
>JBQCJQ010000679.1:0-2101 GCA_051952615.1 Humibacter sp. | reverse complement strand
GATCGATCAGTGGGCCGCACAGTTGATCGCCGAGGCGGGCGCCGTGTCGTGCTACGTGGACTACGCGCCGTCGTTCGGTCGCGGCCCGTTCGGTCACGTCATCTGCACCTCCGTGAACGACGCGGTGCTGCACGGGCTTCCGCACGACTACGTGCTGCGCGACGGCGACCTGCTCTCGCTCGACTTCGCCGCTTCGCTGAACGGGCTTGTCGCGGACGCCGCGGTGAGCTTTGTCGTCGGTGCCGACGCCTCCGACGAGGACCTTCGCATGATCGACGCGACCGAGAGGGCACGCAGCGCCGGCATCGCGGCCGCCGTTCCCGGCGCGAAGATCGGAGACATCTCGCACGCGATCGAGTCGGTGCTCACCGGTGCGGGATACACCGTGAACCGGGAGTTCGGCGGGCACGGCGTCGGCTCGACGATGCACCAGGATCCGCACATCCCGAATGCCGGACGTGCCGGCCGCGGCTACCGTCTGCGCCCAGGACTCCTGCTGGCGATCGAACCGTGGGTGATGGCCGACACCGACGTGCTCGTGACGGATGCCGACGGATGGACCCTGCGCAGCGCGACGGGAGCCCGCACCGCCCACAGCGAGCACACCGTCGCGATCACGGACGACGGCCCGGTCATCCTCACCGCCTGACGGTGGCCCGTCATCACCGCGTGAAGCCGGGCACGATCTCCCGCGAGTCAGCGCGTGACGAGGAGGGCGCGAGCGGTGGCATCCTGAATGGATGAGCGAAGCAGAGGGGATCGACACGACGGCGCGCCCCAGCGGCACGGGGTGCGTCGAGTGCGGCGAGGTCGACGGCTGGTGGTTCCATCTGCGCAGGTGCGCCGAGTGCGGACACATCGGGTGCTGCGATTCGTCGCCGAGCCAGCACGCCACCGCACACTACCGCGAGACCGGGCACCGCTACATGCAGAGCTACGAGCCAGGTGAGGACTGGTTCTGGGACTTCGAGACCGAAGAGGCGCTGAACGGGCCGATCCTCGCCGAGCCGACGAGCCATCCCATCGATCAGCCCGCGCCCGGGCCGAAGGGACGCGTGCCGGCCGACTGGCAGAATCTGCTGCATGCGTAGCGCCGCGGCCGTTCCGAAGCGCGCGTTCACATGAGGCGGCTGCTCGTTCCGAGCTCCGCGCTGTTCTGGGGGCTGCAGTTCGCCTTCCTCAACCCGGTGCTCGCGCTGCTGCTGGTGTCGCTCTTCGGCGCCACGGCAGCCCAGGTGGGCTGGGCGCTCGCGATCTACAACGCGAGCGGGTTCGTGGCCTCCGTGCTCATCCCCGGGTACGCGGACCGACGCGGAGACTACCTTCGCCCGATGCTGCTCTGCGGCGTGCTCACCCTGGTGCTTGCCGGGGTGCTGGCGATCACCACGTCGCTGCCGATCGCGGTCGTTGCCCTCGTGGTGCTGGGCGGCCCGGCCGGTGTCGGGTCATCCCTGCTGTTCGCGCACCTGAAGGCGTCCGGCGCCAAGCCCTCCGACGTGGTGAACACTCGCGCGGTCGTGTCGTTCGCGTGGGTCGCCGGGCCCCCGCTCGCCACGGCGATCATGGGCGCGTTCGGAAACCGGTCCATCCTCATCGCGCTCGCGGTGGTCGCGGTGCTCAACATCGCCACGGCGCTGATCACGATCGCCTTGCAGCGCAACAAGGATCCGGCATCCAGCCCGAAGACCGGGCATGCCGAGGATGACCAGCCGGTGCCGCGCACCGCGGTGGCCGCCATCGTGGTCGCCTTCATCGCGCTGCAGGCGACGAACAGTGCGGCGGTCTCGATCATGAGCCTGTTCGTCACGGACCGGCTGGGACTGCCCTTGATCTGGTCCGGAATCGCCCTCGGTGCCGCCGCCCTGCTGGAGATACCGGCGCTCCTCATCATCGGCCGCCTCAGCCGCCGGTTCTCGGGTCACGCGCTCATCGTGAGCGGGTGCCTCGCCGGCATCGCCTACTACGTCGGCATGACATTCGTCGCCGACCCGATCACCCTGGTCGCGTTGCAGGTGCTCAACGCCTGGTTCTTCGCGGTCGTCGCGGGCGTCGGGCTGACAACGTTCCAGCAGATCATCCCGCGCCCCGGACTCGCCTCTGG
>JBQCJQ010000678.1:0-3446 GCA_051952615.1 Humibacter sp. | reverse complement strand
CTTGCCAAGTCCTGGTCTGCCCGGCTCGCCCGCCTCGGACGGAAGATCGCCGTGCCGCATGACCCGAACGGTGAATGGGTGCGCGTTGCGGAGTACGTCGGCGGGAAGTCCATCAGCGTCGGCCCCGGCCGTAGCGCCCGCATCAACCTTCTCGACGAGGGCCCCCGGGATCACGGCTTCAGCGATGAGCAGTGGAACCAGAACGTGTTGCAGTACCGGCGTGCCACGATCAAGACGATCGTGCGCCGCCTCCGCGACGGCGCCGCTTTGGAACCGGTCGAGCACACCGCACTCGACATCGCCCTGGATGCCGTGCGCGACCAGGCCACGGTCACGGTCGCGCACGTCTACGACCGACTCCTCGACCTTGACACCGAAGCTGAAGTGACGGACGCCGGTCGACGACTCGCACACGCACTACGTCGCCTCGTGTCAGGAGATCTGACGGGATTCTTCGACGGGCCCTCCACCGTGGCGTTCGATGCGGACACCCCGATGATGGTCGTCGACACCTCCGCACTGAAAGGAGCCTCGCCCGAAGCGCAAGCCCTTGCCCGGCTGGCCACGGCGAACTGGATCCGCCGCGCCACCCTGGGCAGCAACCGGCAGGCGCGCGTCATCGTGCACGAAGAAGCCGCGGTCGAGCTCCTCAACGACGTCTCTGGCGGCGACCAGCTCGCCGACCGTGTCGAAGACGAGAAAGTCGCCCGCCACCTGGGCACCTCAAACTGGTACCTCTTGCATCGCATCGCGGACTTGGACTCCCTCGGAGACCGCGACTCCGCGCTCCACGCCCGCGCCCTTGGACTCCTCGCGGACTGTGAGACCCGGATCTCCTACGCGCAACATGTCGGGGAGATCGCCCGATCCAGGGAGATTCTCGGCTTCAACGACAGCGAAGCCGAAGTCGTCCGGAAACTCCACAAAGGAGAGGGGCTTTGGCAGATCGGCCCGGACCGTCTCGCGAAGGTGAGGAACATCTGCACCGACCACGAGCTGGAGATCTTCCGCACCGACGCCCTCGGAGGTGAACGGTCATGAAAGACAACCGCACAACACTCGTACTCCTTTACACGATCTGCGGCGGCGTGCTCATCGGCCTTCTCGCCACCGGCATCGGCATTGTCGCCATTCGGCTCAGTTGCGGGGGCGGAGGTAACCCGACGAGCTTCATCGCCGGTCTGCAGTGGGTGATCGGAGACGACCTGTCCGGCTATGCCGTGCCGACGGGCTGCTCCCCGTCCGTCACGGCACCACGCATCATGAACGTGGTCGCACTGCTGCTGCTGATCGCGATCTTTGCGGTCGGCCTGGGACGGTGGTCCCGGTACAAGCAGTCGGACCGGCACTTCATCGGCGACCTCAAAACACGGGACGGATTCGCCAAGACGGGGGAGATCCGCCGGCACGTCTCTGCCCGTGCGGTCACGGCGAAAACCCGCACGCTGCGACCCACCGCCACGGTCGCGTCTCCCGACCTGGTGGGGTGGAAAGTTGGCCGGTCGCACCGATACGACGTGTATGTCTCGATCGAGGACTCCGTCGTGGTGGAGGGCGCACCCCGCAGCGGGAAAGGGTTCCGTTTCATCATCAACGCCATCCTCGACTGGACCGGCCCCCTGATCACCACCTCCACCCGCAACGACAACCTCGCCGCCACGATGGCCTCCCGCGCCGCCCGCGGAGACGTCACCGTTTTCGACCCGCAACAGCTTTCCGGCGTCCGATCCACACTCCGCATCTCACCGATCACAGGCTGCGAAGACCCGCTCGTCGCCGACCAACGCGGACAGGCCATCGTCGCCGGAACAGCGCTGGGTGCCTCATCGAAGAACCAGGAATGGGCGCACGTGGCATCCTCCGTCCTCTCCCGCCTGTTGCATGCCGCCGCAGTGTCCGGACGCGGCGTCGACGCGCTCGCCCGATGGGGTTCCAACCCACGCCTGGCGTTGGAGGCAGTGAACGTCCTCACCGCAGACGGCACACCCGGATGGGCGGAAGATCTCGACGCGATCATCAACGGCGACGAACGCCTCCTCGCCTCCAGCTGGTTCGGCGTCGCCGCCGCAGTCCGGCCACTCGCAATCCCCGCAATCCGTGACGCAATGACACCCGGACCAGGGGACAGCTTCGACCCCGACACCTGCCTCACCGGCAAGAACAGTCTCTATCTGCTCGGCACCGGTGCCGGCGCGGGATCCGTCGGCGGGTTCCTGGGGGCTGTCCTCGACGACATCGTCGAAACGGCGCGCCGCAAAGCCCTCGCCTCCCACGGGTCACGCCTCGACCCACCCCTGGC
Organism: Humibacter sp.; assembly: GCA_051952615.1. Classification (GTDB taxonomy): domain Bacteria; phylum Actinomycetota; class Actinomycetes; order Actinomycetales; family Microbacteriaceae; genus Humibacter. The sequence goes on along the minus strand of JBQCJQ010000678.1, from coordinate 1,147 downwards.
TCTGGTGTTGGACGAGATCGCGAACATGTTCTCCCGGCCCGCCCTGCCCCGTGTCATGGCCGACGGCGGCGGCAACGGCATCTCCACCGTCGTCGTCCTCCAGGCCTTATCCCAGGCGGAGACCGCGTGGTCGAAAGCAGAGGCCGACACGATCTGGTCCGCCGCCACAGCCAAGCTTCTCCTCGGCGGTGCCAGTGACGTCGACCACCTCCGCGACGTGGAATCCCTCCTCGGCACCCGCCGGATCAACAGCCGCGCCCACACCTACAGCGACACCAACACGACGACAAACATCAGTCGAGAGAAGGTTCCCGTCCTGACCGTCGATGAGATCCGCCGCCTCCCGCAGAGCATCGGACTCCTCGCCTACCGCAACCGCCGCGGTCTCCTCCTCGACCTGAAGGGGTGGACCGAGCGACCAGACGCAGCCACCATCAGCAGCGGAAAGACGGCCACAGAGGCGGACCAGCAGCAGGTGTTCGCCCAGCAATACGAACGCGCCCAGCAACGGCGCGCCGCGGCAGGGGAGCGGCGCTGATGTCCAACCGCCGCAAGCCGACCTGGGACGCCGCCGGGTACCGCACCCGGTACCTGCACTCACCCGCCTGGTACCGCAGACGCGCGAAATGGTTCATCGCAGAACGACGCGACCACGGCGAACTGCGCTGCGCGCTGTGCCTCGGCCACGGCACAGAGAAGTCGCTCGAGCTGCACCATCTCGACTACCGCGGCGTCAGCCGCGGTCCGCACGGGTGGGTCGCCGCTGAACCGCACGATGACCTCACCGCCATGCACCCGCGCTGCCACGAATGGGTGCACACGCTCATCGACCGGGACCGCGCCCTCTCCGGCCTCGTCTCCCGCCGAGCTGCCACCTACCAAGCCGTCTCACGGCTCCGCGGCAAGATCGCACAACTCCTCCAAGAAGGAGGGGACCAATGAGCGCCGACGACATTGCCGGCCTCCTCGACTCCCTCCCCGAAGGATGGGAACAGGAATCACGCGACCGGCTCGGCAGCATGCTCGGCGTGACCATCGTCAACTGGCGCACCCTCGACCCCGACCTCGCATCCGAGACTTGGGAACGACTCGCGGACTGGGTCGACTGGTTCACCGACCGATACCAGATCCCGCAACGCAAGATCCC
>JBQCJQ010000677.1:0-7540 GCA_051952615.1 Humibacter sp. | reverse complement strand
CTGAACCCGGTGCTCACGGTCGGCTTCCAGATCATCGAGACCCTGCGCATCCACTTCGGCATCTCGCCGCACGAGGCCAAGGACCGCGCCATCGAGCTGCTTCGGCTCGTCGAGCTGCCCGACCCGGTGAAGGCGTTCAACTCGTACCCGCACCAGCTCTCCGGCGGCCAGCGGCAGCGTGCCATGATCGCGCAGTCGATCTCGTGCGACCCCGGGCTGCTGATCGCCGACGAGCCGACGACAGCGCTCGACGTCACGGTGCAGGCCGAGATCCTCGACCTGATCCGCAACCTGAGCGACAAGCTCGATTCCGCCGTGCTGCTGATCACCCACGACATGGGCGTCGTGGCCGACCTCGCCGACCACGTCGCGGTCATGCGTCAGGGCGAGGTGGTCGAGGCGGGGCCGACGCTGCAGATCTTCCGCGAACCGCAGCATCCCTACACCAAGGCGCTGCTCGACGCGGTGCCGCACCTCGGCCAGGGGTCCGAAGGCGACGAGATCGACATCACCGTCGCTCTCGCCGCTGTCGCGCTCGACGAGTCGGAGACGTCGACTGCTCTTCTCAAGCAGATCGAGGTCAACGAGCGCGCGCTCGAAGAGGCTCAGCACGTCGCCGAAGAGCTCGATCAGCGTCAGACGGTGCTCGACTTCAAGGACACGGTCATCGAGTACCCGGGTCACGGCAGGGTGAAGGCGTTCCGCGCCATCGACGGTGTCGACCTCAGGGTGCACCAGGGCGAGGTGATGGGCCTGGTCGGCGAGTCCGGTTCGGGCAAGACGACCCTGGGCCGCGCGGCGATCGGCCTGCTGCCGATCACGTCGGGAAGCCTGCACGTCACCGGCGTCGACCTCTCGCAGTGGAACCGCAAGCGTGTGCGCCAGGTGCACAAGAACGCGGGAATCGTCTTCCAGGACCCGGCGTCCTCGTTGAACCCGCGCATGACGATCGGCCAGTCGATCGGCGAGCCGCTGCTGCTGGCGAACGGCGTCAAGGGCCGTGCGCTCGACCGCGAGGTCAGCGCCCTGCTGGAGAGCGTCGAGCTGCCGACGTCGTACATGACGCGGTATCCGCACGAGCTCTCGGGCGGTCAGAAGCAGCGCGTCGGCATCGCACGCGCCCTTTCGCTGCACCCCGACCTGCTCATCGCCGACGAGCCGACGTCGGCTCTCGACGTCTCGGTGCAGGCGACGGTGCTGGAGCTGATCAAGAACCTGCAGCGCGAGTTCCAGTTCGCGTGCCTGTTCATCACCCACGACCTTGCGGTCATCGACGTGCTCGCCGATCGCATCGCCGTCATGCACCTCGGCCGGCTGGCCGAGGTGGGCACGCGTGACGAGATCCTGCGCAACCCGCAGGACCCGTACACGCAGCGCCTCATCGCCGCCGTGCCGCTGCCCGACCCCGAGGTGCAGCGCGAGAGGCGCGAGCTGCGCGCGCGCATCCTCGCCGCGGGCAGCGACGAGTACAACGATCCGTCTCTGCACCCCGGGTCGGGGGAGTACGCGGAGCCGGCTCACTACGCGGCCTCCGAAGGCTATGACGACGGTCGCGAAGACCCGTCGCGCGACAAGGACGGGCGTCCGAACGACTGAGTCGGTGCCTCGGCTTCCGCTGGCGCGGGGCCGGGGCATCCTCCGGTAAACTCGACGAGGCGGGTTTTCGTCTCGCCATTCGCCGTGCCCGCAATCCGCCTCAGGCTTGTCGAGCGCTTCCATCGCCCGCGCCGCAGCGGGCGGACACCCCTTCTTCCAGTTCGAGGACTCCGCCATGGCCATCCGCTCCCGCACCGATCTGCGCAACGTCGCGATCGTCGCCCACGTCGACCACGGCAAGACGACGCTCGTCGACGCCATGCTGAACCAGACGCACTCGTTCGCCGAGCACGCCCACGTCGAAGAGCGCGCGATGGACTCCAACGAGCTGGAGCGCGAGAAGGGCATCACGATCCTCGCCAAGAACACGGCGATCTCGTACAACGGAAAGCACGCGGCGGAGCACGGCAAGGGCAACCCGGTCACGATCAACGTGATCGACACCCCCGGCCACGCCGACTTCGGCGGCGAGGTGGAGCGCGGCCTGTCCATGGTCGACGGCGTCGTCCTGCTGGTGGATGCCAGCGAGGGCCCCCTTCCGCAGACGCGGTTCGTGCTGCGGAAGGCGCTCGAGGCGAAGCTGCCGGTCATCCTGGCCGTCAACAAGACGGACCGACCGGATGCCCGCATCGAGGAGGTCGTGCACGAGAGCCAGGACCTGCTCCTCGGCCTCGCCTCCGACCTCTCGGACGACGTGCCAGACCTCGACCTCGACGCAATCCTCGACGTTCCCGTCGTCTACGCGTCCGGCAAGGCCGGGCGTGCCTCCTCGAACCAGCCGGGGAACGGCGAGCTGCCGGACAGCCCGGACCTCGAGCCGCTGTTCGACGCGATTCTGACGCACATCCCCGCACCGACCTACGACGACGAAGCGCCCCTCCAGGCCCACGTCACGAACCTCGACGCCTCGCCGTTCCTCGGCCGGCTCGCGCTGCTGCGCGTGTTCAACGGCACCATCAAGAAAGGCGAGACCGTCGCCTGGGTGCGCCACGACGGCGACGTGCACAACGTGCGCGTGACCGAGCTGCTCATGACGAAGGCTCTTGATCGTTACCCGGCAGAGAGCGCCGGCCCCGGCGACATCGTGGCGGTCGCCCGCATCGCCGACAACAAGATAGGTGAAACGCTGGCCGATCCGGAAGACGTGCGACCGCTTCCCGCGATCCACGTCGACGACCCGGCGATCTCGATGACGATCGGCACCAACACCTCGCCGCTGGTCGGCAAGGTGAAGGGACACAAGCTCACGGCACGCATGGTGAAGGACCGCCTGGACCGCGAACTGGTCGGCAACGTCTCGCTGCGCGTTCTCGACATCGGACGCCCCGACGCGTGGGAGGTGCAGGGGCGCGGAGAGCTCGCCCTGGCCATCCTGGTCGAGCAGATGCGCCGCGAAGGCTACGAGCTCACGGTCGGCAAGCCGCAGGTGGTCACCAAGCGGGTAGACGGGAAGGTGCACGAGCCGTACGAGCACCTCACGGTCGACGCACCGGAGGAGTACCTCGGCGCGATCACTCAGCTTCTGGCCGCGCGCAAGGGCCGCATGGAGAACATGTCGAACCACGGCACGGGCTGGGTGCGCATGGAGTTCATCGTGCCGTCCCGCGGTCTGATCGGTTTCCGCACCGAGTTCCTCACGATCACCCGCGGCACCGGCATCTCGAACGGCATCTCGCACGGCTACGGCGAGTGGGCGGGGCCGATCGTGACGCGCAGCAACGGCTCCATCGTGGCCGACCGCGCCGGCGTGGTCACCCCATTTGCGATCATCGCGCTCCAGGAGCGCATGACGTTCTTCGTGAACCCGACCGAAGAGGTCTACGAGGGCATGGTCGTCGGTGAGAACTCGCGTGCCGACGACATGGACGTGAACATCACCAAGGAGAAGAAGCTCACCAACATGCGGCAGTCCACCGCAGACAACTTCGAGTCGATGACGCCTTCGCGCCAGCTGACCCTCGAGGAGTGCCTCGAATTCGCTCGCGAAGACGAGTGCGTCGAGGTGACGCCCGAGATGGTGCGCATTCGCAAGGTGATCCTCGACCAGCAGACCCGCGGACGCCAGACCGCCAGGCTGAAGCGCGAGACGCAGAGCTGAGCCGCCGCCGAAAGGCTGTGCACGCCCCATCGGTCGTGACGCCCGACTTGCTTGTCTGAGAAAGACTTGGGAACACCTAGGAATCTCTGATGACAAGCGCCTTCGGAGGCGTTACTTTACGGATGTCGACCCGTCGACGCCGTCCGGGTCGGTCCCTCGAACGTCGGGAGCTCATCATGTCCAGAGTGCGTCGCGCGGCGGTCGCCGTTCCACTGGCATTCGTCCTCGCTTTCGGTTCAGCGGCGGCACTCTCCGGCTGCAGCGTGCAGGGGATCGTCAAGAACGTGACGCACGGCCACGTCGACCTCGGCGGAAAGTCCGTGCCGGCCGACTTCCCCGCGGCGGTTCCGCTGGCGAAGGGCGACGTTCTGTACGGGGCGTCGGTAGGGTCATCCGACGGCAAGGTCTGGAACGTCACCATCAAGGTGATGGGCGCTGACGCCATCGATTCGATCAGCAGTCAGCTCACCTCAGCAGGGTTCACGGAGGGGATGAACAGCAAGACCGACACCGGGGCGACCTCGACGTTCACCAAGGATCCCTACACCGTGCTCGTCGTGGTCGCCAAGGACAACCACAACGGCTGGGTCGCGAACTACACGGTCACCGAGAAGAAGTAGCGAGGCTAGGCGAACAGCTTCTCGGCGATGTAGTGTCCGGTCTCCGGCGCCGGGGGAACGGCGAAGACCGCGGAACCGATGTGCGAGATGTACTCGTTCAGCCGGTCGTAGGAGCCGAGCTTCGTCTGCAGCGTCACGAAGTGCTCCGGGTCGTTCATGTACGCGATGAACAGCAGCCCGGCGTCGAGCTGACCGTACTGGTTGATGCCGTCGGTGTAGTTGTACGAGCGCCGAAGGATCTTGACGCCCTTGTTGTTCTCGTGGGCGGCAAGGGCGATGTGCGCGTTCTGCGGGATGACGGTCTCGCCGTGCGCCGTCTTGTGGAAGTCCGGGGTGTCGAACTCCTTGGTTCCGCTCAACGGTGCGCCCTCGGTCTTAGTGCGCCCGAACACGTTCTGCTGGTCACCGATGCGGTCGGAGTCCCAGATCTCCACGTTCATCTGGATCTTGCGCGCCACCTGATAGGTGCCGCCCGACATCCAGTCCGCGTCGTCGTCCAGCCAGACGAAGTCGCGGAACTCCTCGTCCGAGCGGATGTTGCGCGTACCGTCCTTGAAGCCCATCAGGTTGCGCGGCGTGGTCTGGTTCGCTCCCGCCGATGCGCGGCCGAAGCCCATCACGGTCCACCGCGTGCTCACGGTGCCCCTGCCGATGCGGGCCAGGTCGCGGATCGCGTGATACGCCACCTGCGGGTCCTCCGCGCAGGCCTGAAGGCTCAGATCGCCGCCCGTCAGGCCGTCCTGGAGGTTGTCGCTCGGCAGCGCTGGGAGGTGCTTCAGCAGAGCGGGCTTCTTGGAGGCGAGGCCGAACCGGTCGTCGAAGACTCCCGGACCGAGTCCGAGGGTGACGGTGAGTGCGTTCGGCCCCAGGTCGACGGCCTCGCCGGTGTCCTGCCCGACGGCGTCGGGTCTGCTCGGCTGCACCTGGCCCACCGGCTTGCCCTGCATCAGTTGGGCGATTCCCGCAGACCACAGGGCGAAAAGCGACTGGAGTGCTGTCTGCGTGGTGCCCGGATCGATGTCGAAGGTCATGTACACGCAGTGCCGTTGCGGCTCGGTGCGGATGCCCGACTGATTGCCAGCGCCATAGAAGGGGTAGCTGAGCGATGCGTCGACGGAGTCGCCCTGCGAGTCGTGGGTGAGTGCCTGTGCCGCGAGTGTTCCGCCGACCCCGGCGAGGGCGCCGACGGCGAGACCGCCGGCACCCATCGCGAAGAGTCCGCGTCGGCTGAGGTGCTCGCGTTGCCGAGGGGCGTCCTGAGCGTCGCCGGTCCCGTGATCCTGGGTCATTGAGCGGTTGCGACCTTCTCGGCCAGGCGTGACAGCGGGTCCTGCAGCGCCTGAACGGCCTGGCTGAGCTTGTTGGCGTCGCTCGCCCTGAGCGCGGCCGTGTAGCGAACGAAACCGCCGATCGCCGTCGGGTCGCGATACGTGTCGAGCAGGGCGTTCACCTTGTCGAACTGCGTGCCGATCTGTGCCGTCAGCGACGAGTCGATCTTGGTCAGGCCCGGCTTGAGGTACTCGAACGCCTGCTGGGATCCCTCGACGTTGGCGGCGAAGTCGACGAGGTCGAGGTGGCTGTACGCCTCTTCCTCTCCCTTGATCTTCGAGGACTGCACCTCTTCGAGGAGGCCGGCAGCGCCATTCGCGAGGTCCTCCGGCTGATAACTCAGCTTCTTCGCGAGGCCGGCGAGCGTCGTGACGTTCTTCTGCAGCTCGGTGGCGAGCTGCTTCGTGCCGTCGGTGATGGCGCCGGTCTGGAACAGATCGCGCTCGATGGCGTGGAAGCCGTGCCAGCCGACCGCGTTGTCGAGGTTCGACGCGCGCATGTCGATCAGGTAGTCGAGGTTGCCCGCGTTGTCGTTCGCCTTGGTGCCGGGGAGAACGAAGCCGGCGACATCCGATTCGATGCGCTCGTAGAACGGACGCGCCTGCCCGTAGGCCTTCTGCGCCGCTGCGACGTCTCCGGCGTCGATGGCCGTCTTCAGTGCGGTGACTCCCGTCACCATTCCGGCGAGCTGGTCGTCGACGTAGCCGGCGTATTGGGTGGAGCCCTGCTTCAGCAGGGTCTGCACGCTTCCGGTCTTCGGTGCCGAGGCCTTGCCGGTCACGGTGAAGTCCTGGCTCTGCTTGTCGGCGCCCGGGCAGTACACGGTGTACTTTCCGCCGCCCAGCGTGAGGGTGAAGCTCACCGGCTTGAGACCGGGTGCGAGGTTCTCCTTCTCGCCGATGATGCGCTGATCGCTCATCAGCTCCACCTCGGTGATGCCCGTCGAGCTCTCGTTGGCGACCGTGAAGGTGATCGGGCCTGCGGGGGCGGACGTGTGGTCGAGGGTGCAGACATCCTTCGAGCCGTCGTTCGCCAGGGTGATCTTCACCTGGGAGACGCCGGAGGAGGGTTTCGCCGTGCCGCCGGCGTCGCTCGCGCATCCGCTGAGGACGAGGGCGGCGCCGAGAAGGGTCGCTGCGGTCGCGACGCCGGGGAGGTGTCTGCGGCTACTTGGCTGCATAGGGGGTGCTCCTGGTAGTGGTCGGAGACGTCGCATTCTCGGCGGCGTCGGCGGTTGCCGGGGCGGGCGGTGCTGCGACCTGCTGCTGCGGGGTCGAAGTCGTTGTGGTGAGTGCGCGGCGGGCGCGCAGTGCGCGGATCGCGAGGACGATCGCGGCGATGGCGAAGACGAGGGGAAGCCAGAGCTTCCAGAGCATGGCTTCGCTCGTGGATGCCTGCGACGCTGCGATCGCGGCGCTCACGGTCGCGACGTGGGACGCCTTCACGGACCACACGGCGCCGTCGTCGGGAACGGCGAACGCGCGCGGTCCGGTGAGTCCGCCGCCGGAGATCGTGAGCACGGTGCGACCGCTGCCGGAGGCGTCGACGAGGCCGTCGCCGTAGCTGTAGGCGGTGACGCGCGAGGTGCTCGTCCACGATGCGGTGAACGGCCCGTGCGCACGCGAGGGATCGATGCCGACCGGGATGCGACCGTCGGCGATCTGCACCAGGTCGTCGAGCGTGAGCGACGCCTGCCGGTCGGCGGGGTGCGTTGTGAGCGTCGTGGTCCACACCCGGTCGGCGCCTTCGTGCGTTGTCGCCGACGAGCCCGCGAAGCGATAGCGGGCGGTCGTGTCACCCGTGACGGCGAGGGTCGCCGCGCTGCCGTCGAGCGAGAACGCCGCCGTTCCGCCGTTGTCGAGAGGTGCGGTGGCGGGCGCTGCGTACGCGGACCCCG
>JBQCJQ010000676.1:0-5857 GCA_051952615.1 Humibacter sp. | reverse complement strand
GGCCTCACCCGTCTCACCGGCCCCACCCGTCGCACCGGCCCCACCCGTCCCGCTGGCCCCACCCGTCTCACCGGCGAATCCCGTTTGAAAGTCAAAGAACGCGAATCCGTGCGCCAACATTGACATCTTTTGACTTCGAAACGGTTTCTGGGGCGAGTCGTGACGAGTGACCAGGCACGATTTCGAGACGCGCGCCTGTGGCGTGCTCCGCAACCTGCGGTACGTACTCTGCAACCTGCGGTACGCGCTCCGCAACCTGCGGTACGCGCTCCGCAACCTGCGGTACGTGCGCCGCAACCTGCGGTACGTGCTCCGCAACCCGCGGTCGCGGGAGACGTTGCCGCGATCGCGCCGCGGGGCGACCCGACCGCGTCGGGAGCGCAACACGCTCTCGGTCGCGGCGGCGTGTACGCCGCGACAAGCGCAACCACGCGCCCGGCCAACCGCGGCACGCCGGGCGGGGACCGGCGTGCTAATCCAGCAGCAGCGCGGGCTCCTCGATGATGGCGGCGACGTCGGCGAGGAAGCGACTGGCGACATCCCCGTCGACGACACGGTGGTCGAAGGATGCCCCGAGCGTCGTGACGAATCGCGGTCGCACTTCGCCGTCGACCACCCAGGGCTTCTGCTTGATCGTGCCGAGGGCGACGATCGCGACTTCGCCCGGGTTGAGGATGGGTGTTCCGGTGTCCATGCCGAACACGCCGATGTTGGTGACCGTGATGGTGCCGCCTGCCATGTCGGCCGGCTGGGTCTTTCCGTCGCGCGCCGTGATCGTGAGCTGTTCGAGCGCGGTGGCGAGCTCCAGCATGCTCATGGACTGCGCCTCCTTGACGTTGGGCACGATGAGTCCGCGCGGCGTGGCCGCGGCGACGCCGAGGTTGACGTAGTGGCGCACGATGATCTCTTCGTCGGTCCAGGTCGAGTTCACCGTGGGGTTGCGGCGCACGGCCCAGGTGATCGCCTTCGCCATGATCAGCAGCGGCGACACCTTGACGCCCGCGAAGTCCGTCGACGCCTTGAGCCGCTTCACGTATTCCATGGTCCGTGTCGCGTCGACGTCGACGAAGAGTCCGACGTGCGGCGCGGTGAAGGCGCTCGTGCTCATGGCTGTGGCGATCGCCTTGCGCACACCCTTCACGGGGATGCGCTCCTCGCGTTCATCCGCCCATGCAGGCGTCTCGATGTTGCGGAACAGGCTCGCCTGGCTGGCGTGACGCACGACGTCGTCACGGGTGATCTCGCCGGCGAGACCGGTGCCGGTCACCTGGTCGAGGTCGACGCCGAGATCCTTCGCGAGCTTGCGGATCGGCGGCTTAGCGATCACGGGCACCGCCTTCGCGGCCGGCAGCAGGTCGACGCCAGACGGCACGTGCCTGCCCGCCTGGGCCGCACGGGTCCGACCCTGTCTACGGCTCGCGCCGTGGCCGGCCGAGCCGTAGCCCACGAGCACGGCACCCGGCTTGGGCTCATCGCCCTCGCGCTCGACGAGAGCGGATGCCTCGGCGTCCGCAAACTGCCCGGCAGCGTCATCCCGTGCCTCACCGTCCGGTGAGCCGGCGTCGCTTCCGTCATCCACCGCGCCGCCGCGCAGCGGTGTCTCGTCGACCTCGATGACGTTGTCGAAGCCCTGGCCGCCTGCCGGGATCCCGCCGGAGGCGCCCGCGCCGACGACGATGATGGGGCTGCCGACCTCGACCGTGTCGCCCTCGTTCACGAGGAGCCGGTCGACGATGCCCTCGAACGGCGACGGCAGCTCGACCAGCGATTTCGCGGTCTCGATCTCGCAGAGCACGTCGTTGAGGTGCACCGTGTCACCCGGCCCGACCTTCCACGAGACGATCTCGGCCTCGGTCAAGCCCTCGCCGACATCCGGCAGCAGGAACTCGGACTCACTCATGGCACTCCTTGCGGGCTTACGGAAAAGGTGACGAGCTGTGGGTCGGGATGGCGGATGTCCGTCAGTACGCCAGCGCGCGGTCGACGGCCTCGAGCACCCGGTCGGCGTCTGGCAGGTAGAGGTCCTCGAGCTTGGCTGGGGGGAACGGCGTGTCGAACCCGGAGACCCGCAGCACGGGAGCCTGGAGCGAGTAGAACGCTTTCTCGGCGACGGTCGCTGCGACCTCGCTGCCGAGGCTGGCGAAGCCCTGCGCCTCCTGTGCGACGACCAGCCGGCCGGTCTTGCGCACCGAAGCGAGCAAAGGACCGAAGTCGATGGGCGACAGCGACCGCAGATCGACGACCTCGACGCTGGTGCCCTCGTCCTGGGCTATCTCGGCCGCGCGCAGCAGCACGCTCACCATGGCGCCGTGGCCGACGACGGTCACGTCGGTTCCTGTGCGCACGACGCGGCTTGCGTGCAGCGGAACGGCACTCGCGTTGAAGTCCACTTCACCCTTGGGCCAGTAGCGGCTCTTCGGCTCCAGGAACACGACGGGGTCGTCCGAGCTGATGGCCTCCTGGATCATCCAGTACGCATCGTTCGGCGTCGAGGGGCTCACCACGCGCAGGCCGGGGGTGTGTGCGAAGTAGGCTTCCGGACTTTCCTGATGGTGCTCGACCGCACCGATGTGGCCGCCGTAGGGAATGCGGATGACCACGGGCATCCGCAGCCGTCCCTCGTGCCTCGCGGTGATCTTGGCCAGCTGCGTGGTGATTTGATCGAAGGCGGGGAAGACGAACCCATCGAACTGGATCTCGCAGACCGGGCGGTAGCCGCGCATCGCGAGCCCGATCGCCGTGCCGACGATGCCGGACTCCGCGAGGGGTGTGTCCATCACGCGGTTCTCGCCGAACTCGGCCTGCAGTCCTTCGGTGATGCGGAAGACGCCTCCGAGCGGTCCGATGTCTTCGCCCATGATGAGGACGTGATCGTCGTCCGCTAGGGCCTGACGGAGCCCGGCGTTCAGCGCCTTCGCCATCGGGAGGCTCTCGGTGCCCGTGCGGAACGGCGTGCGCTGCGCGGCGGGGTCGGATGTCGGTGCCACCGCCTGGGCGGTCGTCACATCGGTCATTCCGCTCCTCCCTGGTCCGGCGTCTGCCCGCCGACCGAGACATCCGCCTCGAACGAGCGCTCGTAGCGCTCGAGCCAGGCGCGCTGCTCGGCCATTCCGGCGTGCGGCTCCGAGTAGACGTGATCGAAGATCATCTCCGCCGTAGGTGCCACCAGCTCAAGCGTGCGGCGCCTCACATCCGCGGCGTGATCGGCGGCCTCCTCGTCCACGGCATCGAACCATTCGTCGCCGACGCCTCGGCTCACCAGGAACGCCCCCATGCGTGAGATCGGATCCCGGCCCCGCCAGTGCTCCTCCTCCTCCGACGTGCGATACCGCGTCGGGTCGTCACTGGTGGTGTGGGCACCCACGCGGTAGGTGACAGCCTCGATGAGGCTCGGGCCGTGGCCGCCTCGCGCCTCCTCGAGCTGTTTCGCCGTGACCGCGAAGCTCGCCAGCACATCGTTGCCGTCGAGCTGGACACCCGGAATGCCGAACCCGCTGGACCGCAGGTAAAGAGGGGTGCGTGACTGCGTCTTGACGGGCACCGAGATGGCCCACTGATTGTTCTGCAGAAAGAAGACCTCGGGCGTCTGATAGCTGCTCGCGAAGACGAACGCCTCGCTGACATCACCCTCTGAACTCGCTCCGTCGCCGAAGTAGACGATCACGGCCTCGTCGGATTGCGGATCATCCGTGCCGATCTTGCCGTCGAATCTCACGCCCATGGCGTAGCCGGTGGCATGCAGCGCCTGGGTGCCGAGCACCAGGGTGTAGACGCGGACGTTGCCGTTCTTCGGGTCCGTCGGGTCCCAGCCCCGGTTGGTCACGCCGCGCATGACACGGATGATCTCCACCGGGTCGACCCCGCGGATCATCGCCACGGCGTGCTCGCGGTAGGACGGGAAGATGGTGTCTTGAGGCTTCGCCGCGTGAGCGGACCCGACCTGTGCCGCCTCCTGCCCGCTACTCGGCGGCCAGAGAGCGAGCTGGCCCTGGCGCTGCAGATTGGTGGCTTCGGCGTCGAACCTCCGCGCCACGGCCATGTCGCGATAGAAGCGGCGGAAGTCGTCGTCGGTCAGCGACTCGAGGTAGGGCAGGTACTCTTCCGCGGCCTTCGTCGGCTCGAAGCGTCCTTCTTCGGTGAGCACTTGCACCGTCGCCGCCGAGAGTCCAGGCGACGAGGCGGTGCGGTCGTTCGTGGCAGACATCCCCACTAACCTAGCTGCTCGTTTTGAGCGCTCTTCCGTAGGGTGTCGACAAGCTCTTTCGCGATCTTTAGAACCGACTCGACAGATTCGGCCTCTCCGACGCTGATCCGGATGCCATCTGGCGGAAACGCGCGCACGGCCAGACCAGCATCGAAGAACGCGTCAGCCGCCGCCGCGGTGCCCTCTCCCGTCGGCAGCCAGAGGAAGTTGGACTGCGACTCGGGGATGTCCCACCCCTGGTCGATCAGCTCGTCGCGGAGTGTCTCTCGGCGCGCGACGATCTCCGCGACGCGCGCCAGCAGCTCGTCCTCACGATCGAGCGACGCGAGCGCGGCAGCCTGGGCGGTGTCGGTGACGCTCATCGGGATGGCGGCGGCCCTCGCCGCATTCAGAAGACGCTCGGGGCCGATCGCGTAGCCGATGCGAAGTCCGGCGAGACCGTATGCCTTCGAGAACGTACGGAGGACGACGAGGTTGGGGTAGCGGCCGACCAGTGCGCGCCCGTCGACCCGGGCCGGATCGGTGACGAACTCGCCATATGCCTCGTCCAGCAGCACGAGACGGTCCGCCGGGACCGACTCCATGAACCGCTCGAACTCCGCCGCGGTCACGATCGGGCCCGTGGGGTTGTTCGGTGTGCAGACGATCACGACACGGGTGCGATCGGTGATCGCGGCTGCCATCGCGTCGAGGTCGTGGCGCGCGTCCGGCAGCAGCGGCACGGTCACGCTGGATGCCCCGGACACGACGACGAGACCGGGATACGCCTCGAACGAGCGCCAGGCGTACAACACCTCGTCTCCAGGACCGGCGGCGGCGTTGATGAACTGGGAGATCAGCGCGACGGATCCGGCGCCGAGGTGAACCTCCGCCGTGCCGACCCCGAACCTCTCGGCGAGGCGGTCGCGGAGGGCGAGAGCCGCGCCATCCGGATAGCGATTCAGCGCGTCGGACGCCGCGACGGCATCCAGCACCCCGGGAAGAGGGCGGAAGGGGTTCTCGTTGCTCGACAGCTTGAAGCCGCTGTCACCCGGAACCCGACCCTGCGCGTAGGCGTTCAGGGCGGCGATCTCCGGGCGCAGACGCACCTTGTCGACGTTCTGCAGATCCACACCGCTAACTTACGCGTTCACTCTGCCGGGAGCGGTGGGTGAGGTGGCGCGGAACCTTCGATACATGTGGTCGCGCCCGCCGTCCGCCGAGCATGGAGAGATGTCTTCTTCACGATCGCGGGCAGGCCGGTGGGTAATCGTCGGGGTCGCCGTTCTCTTCATCGCGTTCGGCGGGCTCTACGTCGTGGGTCAGCTCGGGAATGCGGCGAAGGCATCGTGTTTCGAGGAAGGGCCTTTCCCGACGACGGTCGCGCCCTCCGAAGACAGCCGCACCGTGATGCAGACGTTCTCGTGGTGGCCCATCGGCCGTCGATGCACGTGGTCGGATGACACGCATTCCGAGACCCTCGTGTCCGGTGATCTCGCGCTCACGCTCTCGACCTACATCATGCTCGTGCTCGGCACCACCGCAGTTCTCTGGTGCGCGGCGGGAGCGTCGCCGCCACCTCGATAGCAAGGACCAAGGCTCGATCTCGTTTGAAAGTCAAATAACGCGAACGTTCGAGGGATCGTTCGCGTTTTTTGACTTCGAAACGGCCCT
>JBQCJQ010000675.1:0-3048 GCA_051952615.1 Humibacter sp. | reverse complement strand
GTGTTGACGTCGTTCACCGGGCTGCTCGTGGCCAGGGACGACCTCACACCGCGCGCGGCGGACGGCGTGCTCGGGCGCATCCGACGTGCGGACCTCGCTGCGGCCGGCAGCGAACGACGCGCGGCGATCGTGGAGGGGATGGCGGCGGCGCTCGTCGTGCTGGCGTGCTGCGCCACCGCTGTCGTCATGCTGCCGATGTGTGCGGGCGCGGTGTCCTCAGGCACTTTCCGGCCCGAACTGGTCGCTGTGCTCGCACTCGTGCCGCTCGCGCTCATCGAACCCCTGTCCGACACCGTCGCGGCAGCGGCCAAGGCGCCGGCACTGGCAGAGGTGCTCGGCACCGTGGCCGGTGCGGTGACCGCGGAGCAAGCACCGGCAGCAAAGCAAGCGCCGGCAGCAGAGTCGGAGGCGACGGATGACACGGCGCCGGTCATCCACGGTCTCGGGCTCCGCGACATCGCCTTCAGGTACGACGGTGCTACGCGGCCGGTGTTCACGGAGGTGACCGGCGCAGCGGAACGGGGGGAGTGGCTGGCGGTGACCGGTCCGAGCGGATCGGGGAAGTCGACCCTGCTCGCCCTACTGCTGCGGTTCGTCGATCCCCAGACCGGCACCTACGCTCTGCAGACGGATGACGGCACGGTGGACGCCCGCTCCCTGTCGCCCGACGCCGTGCGGAGCCGCGTCGCATGGTGCCCGCAGGAGGGCCACCTGTTCGACTCCACCCTGCGTGCGAACCTCACCATCGCACGCAGCCGCGACGACCGGCCGACCGATGCCGAGCTGATGGATGCCGTCACGCGCGTCGGTCTTGCACCGCTCGTCGCCACACTGCCCGACGGTCTCGACACGAGGATCGGCGCAGCAGGCGGACGGCTCTCTGGAGGCCAGAGGCAACGCGTCGCCGTTGCGCGCACCCTGCTGACCCGCTGCGACGTCGTGCTCCTCGACGAGCCGACGGCCCAGCTCGACGAGCAGGCGTCCGCCGAGCTGATGAGCGACCTGCGCGGCGCGCTCGCAGGCGCCGTCACCGTTCTCGTGACGCACGACGCCGACGAGGCTCACGTCGCGGACCGCGCGATCTCGCTGGGGAACCCGTCTTCGGCCGATCGGGAGGCGGCGGCACCCGTGGTCTCACTGGCGGCCTGAGCGGACCCTCAGCGGCCTTCTGAGCGCACCCTCAGCGCCTGACGGGCGTGCTGGCCCTTGCCTTCGGAATCGGCTCGATATCTTGGCCGCGTGAGATGGCCGATCCGCTTGTGGGCGATCGCCGCGGTCGCTGTGATCGCGGCGGTGGCAGCGCTGCTCACGTTCGTCCCCACGGCGGCGGCGACCGCCTCGACAGGACCGGTGCGCTACCGGATTCACCCCGATGTGCCGAGACCGAACCCCGCCGACATCGTCGAGCGGCCCGCACACGGCTACGCGCACGGACCGCTCCTGCTCTTCCTGCCGGCAACCCGAGCCGTACCGTCCGACTACCTGGCGTTCGCGGACACCGCGGCCCACGTCGGCTACCACGTGCTGTCTCTCGCGTACTACAACTCCGGCCGTTCGATCGCGCGCACCTGCGGAGTCGACGCCGCGTGCTACACGAGCGTGCAGACCAACCGGCTCGACGGCGGCGCTCCCTCGAGGTTCAGCCGGGTCGGCGACGAGGGCGGCATCCTTCCGCGGTTCACGGCCGCCATCCATGCCGCCGCAGCGCGTGACCCCCACGGGCACTGGTCGCGATACCTCTCGCGGCGCGGTCCGGTCTGGAACGACATCGTCGTCGCAGGGCACTCCCAGGGCGGGGGAGAGGCCGCCTTCATCGCACACCTGCACAGGGTGCGCGGTGTTCTGATGTTCTCCTCGCCCGTGGATGACGACCGTGGCGTCATCCCGACCTGGATGCACACCATCGGCGCGACACCGGCGTCGCGCATGTATGCGTTCGACGCCGCGAACGACATGTACGCGAACCGCATCGTCGGGTCGTGGCGTGCGTTGGGCATCCGATCGCCGATCGACTTCGGTGCTCCCGTCGCCGGTGCGCACCTCTTCATGACGCACTACCCCCTCGGCACCCCCGTGCAGGCGCACGGTCGCACGGTCACCGACGCGTCGCCCGGGGCGGCAGCTGGGCATCCCGTCTTCGGACCGAGATGGACCTGGATGCTCCGCCGCACCTTCTCGCCGGCACCGCTCGCGACCGTGTCCGCTCGGCCGGCGGATGGCATCCGCACGGGTCGCACATAGGAGCCACCGCTAGCATCGACAGGTGACAAGGGAGAGAACGAACGGTGTCCCGAGCGCGACGATCGGGGAGTTGCTGACGCGACGAGCCGTCGAGAACGGTGACAGCGTCTATCTCGAGGATGCCCGCAGCGACCGATCGCTGACCTACTCGGACGCCCTTGCCGCGACCTCGTCCTTCATCGCGGACGCCACGCTCGACGGCCGCACCACGGTGTTCATCGACGAGGCTGACCCGCTGGTCTTCGCCGTCGCTCACCTCGCAACCGTCGCCGCCGGACATCGATCCGTGCCCCTCGACCCCGCACTCACCGTCGATGACATCGCGCGACTCGCCGGGCTGGTGGAGGGGCCCAAGGTGCTCGTGACCAGCTCGGAGGTTCGCGCAGCGGGCGCAGGGATCGAGAGGCTGGCACCGCCCGCGCTGCAGGTCGACGTGGTCGCACCCGAGGCACGGGCATCCGTGTTCCGCCCCGGCGGCTCGGCGATGCTGTTCACCTCGGGCTCCACGGGAACCCCCAAGGGCGTCGAGCTCGGCGCCGACCAGCTGCTGTTCGTCGGCTCGGCCGTCGCGGCGCACCTCGGCCTGACGCCGGACGACCGTGGTTACAACTCGCTGCCGCTCTTCCACATCAACGCCGAGGTGGTCGGGCTGCTCTCGACGCTCTCCGCCGGGTCGGCCCTCGTGCTCGACCGCCGCTTCCACCGCACGGGCTTCTGGCCGCTGATGGCGGAGCGTGACATCTCGTGGATCAACGCCGTTCCCGCCATCCTCGCCGTGCTCGCCACAGAGCCCATCGTCGCTCCGCC
>JBQCJQ010000674.1:0-2131 GCA_051952615.1 Humibacter sp. | reverse complement strand
GGCAACCTCGGCCACCTCGCCTCGGTGAAGCGACGGCACGCCGGCATGCAGATCGCGGTCGGCGGATGCCTCGCGCAGAAGGACAAGAACGTCATCCTCGAGAAGGCGCCGTGGGTCGACGTGGTCTTCGGCACCCACAACATGGGGTCGCTGCCCAGCCTTCTCGAGCGTGCGCGTCACAACCACGAGGCGCAGATCGAGATCCTCGACGCGCTGGAGACCTTCCCGTCGACGCTGCCCACCAAGCGCGACTCGACCTACAGCGGGTGGGTCTCGATCTCGGTCGGATGCAACAACACCTGCACGTTCTGCATCGTGCCGTCCCTACGAGGCAAGGAGAACGATCGCCGACCGGGCGACGTTCTGGCCGAGATGCAGTCGCTGGTGGACGACGGGGCCATCGAGATCAATCTGCTCGGCCAGAACGTGAACTCCTACGGGGTCGACTTCGGCGACCGCCTCGCGTTCGGCAAGCTCTTGCGAGCGGCGGGCGAGATCGAGGGACTGGAGCGCATCCGGTTCACCAGCCCGCATCCCGCCGCCTTCACCGACGACGTGATCGACGCGATGGCCGAGACGCCCGCGGTGATGCCTCAGCTACACATGCCGCTGCAGTCCGGCTCGGATCGCATCCTGCGCGCGATGCGTCGCAGCTATCGCTCCGAGAAGTTCCTGGGCATCCTCGACCGGGTGCGTGCTCGCATCCCGGACGCCGCGATCAGCACGGACATCATCGTCGGGTTCCCCGGCGAGACGGAAGAGGACTTCCAAGAGACCCTGCGCGTCGTCGAGAAAGCACGTTTCGCATCGGCCTTCACGTTCCAGTACTCGCAGCGCCCCGGCACGCCGGCGGCGACCATGGCAGACCAGGTTCCGAAGGAGGTCGTGCAGGAGCGCTACGAGCGCCTCACGGCCCTGCAGGAACGGATCGGTCTCGAGGAGAACGAGAAGCTCGTCGGCCGCGAGGTGCACGTGCTCGTCTCGACCGGCGAGGGCAAGAAGGACGCGGAGACGCACCGCATGAGCGGCCGCGCCGAAGACAGCAGGCTGGTGCACTTCGAGGTCGCGGAGGGCTCGGAGATGCCGCGTCCCGGTGACGTGGTGACCGTGCGGATCACCCACGCCGCGCCGTTCCACCTGCTTGCCGACGCGGAACCCGGTGTTCCGCTGCGGGTGCGTCGCACTCGTGCCGGCGACGCCTGGGACCGCGCCGAGGAGGAGTCGTGCGCCATCCCGTCGCACGGTTCCGCCGGCGGTGCCGCGGGCCCCGTCTCCCTCGGACTCCCGACGCTGCGTTCGCGGCTCGACGTCGGCACGCCGGCCGGCCCCACCACCCCGATCTACGACCTCGCCGACGACGAGCGGTGAGGGTGGGTGCTGACTGAGGGCACGGTCGCACCGCTGCTCGTGATCGTCGGCGCGACCGGCACGGGCAAGAGCGATCTGGCGATCGAAGTCGCGACGCGACTCGGCGAGCGGGGCGTTCGCGCCGAGATCGTGGGAGCCGACGCCATGCAGCTGTACCGCGGCATGGACATCGGCACCGCGAAGCTCCCGATCGCCGAGCGCAGGGGAATTCCGCATCACCTGATCGACGTGCTCGACGTCACCGACGAGGCGACGGTCGCGTGGTACCAGCCGCGCGCGCGAGAGGCGATTGCCGACATCCGTTCGCGGGGTGGCGTGCCGATCCTGGCGGGTGGTTCAGGGCTCTACGTCTCGAGCGTGGTGTACGACTTCGCGTTCCCAGGTCGCGACGCGGGGCTGCGAGCCGAACTCGAGGCCGAGGAGCGGGAGTCGGGCATCGCACCGCTGCTCGCACGACTGCGGGAGCTCGACCCCACGACGGCGGAGCGCGTCGATGCCGCCAACGCCCGGCGTGTCATCCGTGCTCTCGAGATCGCGCAGCTCGCCGAAAAGGGACACGGCGCCATGCTTCCCGAACGCCCCGTTCTCT
The DNA here is from genome assembly GCA_051952615.1 of Humibacter sp. GTDB lineage: Bacteria > Actinomycetota > Actinomycetes > Actinomycetales > Microbacteriaceae > Humibacter. Next base: position 174 of record JBQCJQ010000674.1, on the reverse strand, counting down.
GGTTGCCCTCGGTGGTGCTCGGCCTCCACGTCGCGCGCGAGCGGCTGGTCGAGCGGCTGGATGCCCGAGTCGAGGCCATGTGGAAGGCCGGACTCGTCGACGAGGTGCGCGGCCTCCTTCCCGCGGGTCTCGAAAGGGGAGTGACGGCCTCGAGGGCCATCGGATACGCCCAGG
>JBQCJQ010000673.1:0-2823 GCA_051952615.1 Humibacter sp. | reverse complement strand
CGACGAGCGGTACACGCTGCGGGTCCGAGAACTCGCAACGGGCGACGACCTGGCCGACGAGGTACCCGACACGTCGGCGGGCGCCGTGCTCTCCCCTGACGGCAGGCATGCCTTCTACGCCACCGTCGACGACTCGTGGCGACCCGACACGATCTGGCGGCACGAGCTCGGCACCGCCCACTCGGACGACGTCGTCGTTCACCACGAGGGCGACGAGCGGTACTGGGTGGGCGTCGGTGTCACGCGCAGTCGCGCATACATCGAGATCGGCATCGGGTCGTCGATCACGAGCGAGTCGCGGCTCATCCCCGCGGCAGACCCCACTGCCGTTCCTTCGATCGTGTGGCCACGGCGGGAGGGAGTCGAGTACGAGGTTGAGCACGCCGTCGTCGCCGGTGAGGACCGCCTGCTGATCGTGCACAACGACGGGGCGGAGGACTTCGAGCTGGTGGATGTCGCAGCAGGCGACCCGCAGGGTGAAAGGCGCGTCATCCTCCCCCACCGCCAGGGTGTTCGGCTCGAGTCGGTCGATGCGTTCGCCGCGCGCGTCGTCGTCGCGTATCGACGCGATGCTCTCTCGCGCGTCGCCGTGCTGCCGCTCATGGATGCCGGGTTCGGCGAGCTCGCGGAGCTCGAGTTCGACGAGCCCCTCTTCACGGTGGGCACGGCGGGCAACCCGGAGTGGGACCAGCCGACGGTTCGCCTCGGGTACGGCTCGCTGGTGACGCCGTCGACCGTGTACGACTGGGTGCCGCCGCACGAGGACCGTGCCGGCGAACTGCGTCTGCTGAAGCACCAGCCGGTGCTCGGCGGGTACGACCCGGAGCTCTACGAGCAGCGCCGCGAGTGGGCGGTCGCGGATGACGGCACACGGGTGCCGATCTCGCTGGTCTTCCGCCGCGACCTCGTCACTCCGGGAACACCCGCACCGCTCGAGCTGTACGGATACGGCTCCTACGAGCACAGCATCGACCCTGCGATGTCGATCGCTCGGCTGTCGCTTCTCGACCGGGGTGTCGTCTTCGCCATCGCCCACGTGAGGGGCGGCGGAGAGCTCGGTCGGCACTGGTACGAAGACGGCAAGCGCACGAGCAAGCGCAACACCTTCACCGACTTCGTCTCGTGCGCCCGTCACCTCGTCGACGCCGGATGGACGGCGCCCGACCGGCTGGTCGCCGAGGGCGGAAGCGCCGGCGGGCTGCTGATGGGTGCGGTCGCCAACCTGGCGCCGGAGCTCTTCGCGGGCATCCTGGCCGACGTTCCGTTCGTGGACGCGCTGACGAGCATCCTCGACCCCGATCTGCCGCTGACCGTCATCGAGTGGGACGAGTGGGGCGATCCGCTGCACAACCCCGAGGTGTACGCGTACATGAAGTCGTACACCCCGTACGAGAACGTGCGGCCGGATGTCGCCTACCCGCGCATCCTCGCGGTCACGAGCCTGAACGACACTCGCGTTCTCTACGTCGAGCCGGCGAAGTGGGTGGCGCGGCTGCGTGAGGTCGGGGCGCCCGTTCTGCTGAAGACGGAGATGTCCGCCGGCCACGGAGGCGTGAGCGGCCGGTACAACGCCTGGCGCGAGCGCGCCTTCGAGCTGGCGTGGCTGCTCGACGTGCTCTCCCTCGCCTGAACGGAAAGCCGAGGCCTCGAGAGCAGTGCGGTCTGAGCCGAGCGGTCAGGAGCAGTACGGCCGGCAGGTGCGGTCTGCCAGCGCGCTGACCAGCACGTTGCTGAGGTCTTGCGGCTGCTCGGCGGTGTAGACCGCTCCGACCGTCGCGCCGGCGATCTGCGACATCGCGGAGACGTCGGTGTCCGGTCCCATGCCGACCATGATCACCGGCACCGGCTTGGCCGGGTTGTTCTGCGCCTTCAGCTTCGCGAGCAGGTCGGACAGCTGGAGGCCGCCGGCGGGGTTGTCGTTCTTGCCGTCGGTGATGACGATCACGTAGTTGATCATGTGCGGGTCGTAGCCGGCACGAACGGTCTGCTCAGCGGCCAGCACCGTGTCGTAGAGACCGGTGTCTCCGTCGACCAGGCTCGCCATCGAACCGAACACGTCGGAGACCTGAGCGGCGTGCGCCGGATCGCTCAGCGGAGCGATCGGTGAGCGCTGCGCCCAGGGCTGGCTGCCGTCCTGATCGGTCGAGAAGGTCCACACCCCGAGCTCGGTCTGCGGCGGAAGCAGCTGCAGCATGCCCTTCGCGGCGTCCTGGAACACCGCGATGCGGCTCTCGCCTCCCGCGTCATCCGACATCGAGCCCGACGTGTCGACCACGACGAGCACGCGCGAGCGCACCGTGATCGACGACCAGCTCTGCAGCAGCCCGACCTGCGCACCGCCGTCGAGAGCGGCGCGAGTCTTCGGCGGGTTCGCGACCACGCCCTTCGCAGCGAACCCCACGTCGCTCGCGGTACGGAACCCGGATGCCGCAAGGGTGCGCGAATCGGTCGAGAACTGCTTCTGCAACGCCGCGATCAGGGCGTCCTTCTTCTGATCGCCCGTGGTCGGCCCCGCCACCCGCACGAAGGGATACGAGACGCTCACGGTTCCGTCGCGCGGGTAGAGCGCGAAGAACTGGCGATCGGGCGACTGCTCGTTCTGCGCGACGACGGACTGCTCGGTCGTGATCACCACCGTCGGCGACTTCGCCTTCTCGGCTTGGGTGAACGCGTCGCCGACGGTCGTGGGAATGGATTTGCCGAGCTCGATCATGTCCCGTGAGAACGCGAGCGGATCCTTCGGGTCGGCGGTCGCCTTGATCTCCGCCAGCGCCGCGAGGCTCGACCCGTTCTGCGCCGGCTCGGGGAGCAGGGCGGGGGTAT
>JBQCJQ010000672.1:0-4032 GCA_051952615.1 Humibacter sp. | reverse complement strand
GCAGAGCAGCCGCGGCGATGGTCTCGGCGCCCGCGATCGCGAACCGGGCGCTGACGCCGCTGCGCTGATCCACCGAGCTCGACTCGCGCAAGTTGCGGGTGAACCGCGCGAGGATCTCGATCAGATGCTCGGGCACGTCGGCGACCAGGTCGGCCTCCTGACGAATGACCGCGATCTCCGCCTCCAGCTGCCGCGGGTAGTGCGTGCGGATCTCCGCGCCGAACCGGTCCTTCAGCGGCGTGATGATGCGACCGCGGTTCGTGTAGTCCTCCGGGTTGGCGCTCGCCACGACGAGCACGTCGAGCGGGAGGCGCAGCACGTAGCCGCGGATCTGGATGTCGCGCTCTTCCATCACGTTGAGCATCGACACCTGGATGCGTTCGGCCAGGTCGGGAAGCTCGTTGATCGCGACGATGCCGCGATGGCTGCGCGGGATGAGCCCGAAGTGGATCGTCTCCGGGTCGCCGAGCGACCTTCCCTCCGCGACCTTCATCGGGTCGACGTCGCCGATCAGGTCGGCGACCGAGGTGTCGGGCGTCGCCAGCTTCTCCACGTAGCGCTCGCTGCGGTGCCTCCACTCGACGGGAAGCGCGTCGCCCAGCTCGGCCGCCCTGCGCTGCGACGCGTGCGTGATCGGCTGATACGGATGCTCGCCGAGCTCCGAGCCCGCGATCACCGGCGTCCACTCGTCGAGCAGGCCTCCGATCGTGCGCAGCACTCGCGTCTTGCCCTGGCCGCGCTCGCCGAGCAGCACGATGTCGTGGCCGGCGAGAAGTGCACGCTCGAGCTGCGGGATGACGGTGCTCTCGAAGCCGTGAACGCCGGGCCACGGATCTTCACCGGCCCGCAGCTTGGCGAGGAGGTTGTCGCGCACCTCGACCCGCAGCGGCTTCAGCACGTGACCTGATGCCTTCAGCTCGCCGAGCGTGCCGATCTGCGGCGCCGGGGCGCTCGTCGACGAAGAGGGGCTCGTTGGGAGGGGGCTCTGCCCGCTGTGCAAAGGGGTCATGTCTCACGATATGCACGGTGACCCCGTGTGTGCGCGCTGGAGCTTCGCGTCAGGCCTTCTGCCAGCCGATCAACACCCCGGACGCGAGAACGTGGCCGTCGACGAGCGGGAGGAGCTGCTCGAGGCCCGAGATGCCGTGCGAATCCAGCTCGGTGTCGAGCGCGTACACGTGGAAGCCGTAGTGGTGAACCCCGTGTCCCGGGAAGGGGCGTGGTCCCTGGTACGCGAGCCATCCGTGGAACGCGGGAACGTAGTGCACGGCGAGGTTGCCCGGGGTGAGCGCGCCCTCGCGCACACCGTCCTCGCCGGGCTCCAGCAGCGCGATCATGTGGACGATCGGCTTCGCAAGAGGCACGTCCACGTCTTCGATGATCAGCAGCACCTGCCGCGTCCCGTCCGGCAGCCCGGCCCACTCGATGGCGGGCGAAACGTTGTCGCCTCTGCCGACACCGCTGTACCGCTTCGGGATGCTCTGCCCCTCCTCGAACGCGGGCGACGACACCTTCAGCGTGCCGCCACCGGAGAGCTCAGGGGCGAACTGCACGCTGAGCTCCGGCTTCGCGTGCTTGCCGCGCAGCACCCAGCCGAGAGGGGTGACGAGGAGTTCGGCAAGCGACATCGCGGGACCTTCCTTATCGGGGTCGGGGTCGTGCGCCGGCGCCGGGGAGGGCACCGGTGACTGCTGTGGATACGGCACGAGCGTAGCGTGAAGCCATGCCACCCAGCCCGTCCATCGATTCAGCACGCGCCCCGGAGACCGCGCCGTCCGCCGCCGCAGCCACCAGGGATCTGCAGGAGCTGGACCTGCTCGTGACCACGTGCCGCGCGTGTCCGAGGCTCGTCGAGTGGCGCGAGGAGGTCGCACGCGTCAAGCGGGCCTCGTTCCGCGATGAGGAGTACTGGGGCAAGCCGGTTCCCGGTTTCGGGCCGGCCGACGCGGGCATCCTGATCGTCGGGCTGGCTCCCGCCGCGAACGGCGCCAACCGCACGGGGCGGATGTTCACGGGTGACCGCAGTGGCGACATCCTGTTCGCCGCCCTGCACGCCGTGGGTCTAGCGAGCCAGCCGCACTCGACATATGCCGACGACGGCATGCAGCTCTACGACGTGCGGATGACCGCCCCCGTGCGCTGCGCACCGCCGGCGAACAAGCCGACCCCGCTGGAGCGCGACACCTGCTCGCCATTCCTCGTCAGGGAGCTCGAGCTGCTCGCGCCGACACTCCGGTCGATCGTCGTGCTCGGCGCGTTCGGCTGGCAGGCGCTGTTCTCGGTGCTCACCGCCGGCGGATGGCTGGTGCCAAGGCCGCGACCGCGGTTCGCCCACGGCGCCGTCGTGCCGCTGACGCATCCCGACGGCCGTGCCATCACCGTTCTGGGACGCTTCCACGTGAGCCAGCAGAACACCTTCACGGGTCGACTCACCCAGGACATGCTGGAGGATGTTCTGCGGGCGGCTCAGAACGTCCCGACACCGGGTGAGGCGGCGGCAGGAGAGGGAGTGGCGACGGAATGACCACGTCGAAGGTTCAGGTGCGGCGAATCTACGATGCGCCGGAGGCGTCGGACGGCAAGCGGGTGCTGGTCGATCGGCTGTGGCCTCGCGGCATCAGCAAGGAGCGCGCCGCGCTGTTCGAGTGGTGCAAGGACGTCGCGCCGTCGCCGGAGCTTCGGCAGTGGTACGCGCACGATCCGCAGAAGTTCGACGAGTTCGCCGTGCGCTATCGCGCCGAGCTGCATGATCCCGAGCGGGCAACGGCGCTCGGCACGCTCCGCTCCCTGGCGGCCGACGGCACCCTGACCCTGCTCACCGCCTCGAAGCGTGACGACATCAGCGAGGCGACGGTGCTGCAGCAGGTCCTGAGCGAGCCGGCCTCCTAGGTTCGCGCTGCTGTCCGGCGCTTACGGTTCGTCGGACTCACTCCACGAGCTCCTGCGTTCCGAGCACCACCGCGAGAGCGAGTCGCTGTGCGTCATCCGTGCCGGGCTCCGCGGTGTAGACCATGATCCGCAGGTCGTCACCGGCGACCGTGAGCGTGTCGCAGTCCAGCGCGATGGGGCCGACTGCGGGGTGCTGCACGATCTTGTGCCTGGCCTGTTCGCGATGCGGCGCGACCGACGCGGAGTCCCACAGCTCGACGAAGCGCGGGCTGTCGCGCCGCAGAACCTCGATCAGCCTGCCGAGCTCGCGGTCGGCGGGATATCGAGATGCGGTCAGCCGCAGGTCTGCCACCATGGCGGCCTCGAACTCGGCCTGCTCCTCTGCGGTCTGCTCCGAGCGATTGCCCGGCCCGAGGAGGTTGCGCCAGACAGCGTTGCGCTCGATGCCGCGCGTGGCCTGCTCACCCATCAGCGCACGGTACGGCCCGTTGCACACCACGAGGTTCCACATGGCGTCGAACACGGCCACCGGAGTGCCCTGCAGCCTGTCGAGCAGTCGCTGCACGCTGGGAGCGATCCGCGACGAGATGACTCCGCTCCCCGGCGCCGCGAGCCCTGCGAGGTGGAACAGGAGCTCGCGCTCGGTGTCGGAGAGTCGTAGCCCGCGCGCCAGCGACTCAACGACCTGCGACGACGGCGACGTTGCGCGCCCCTGCTCGAGCCGGGTCAGGTAGTCGCCAGAGATGCCGGCGAGCCCCGCGAGCTCCTCGCGCCTCAGACCGGGCGCCCGACGACGACCGGAGGCGGGGATGCCCACCGTCTCTGGACCGACCCGCTCGCGCCATCGCCGCACCGCCGGCCCGAACTCGCTGTTCTCCACCTTTCCAGTCTGCGCGGATGTCGCAGCCGTGTCCTGGTACCGACAGTCCTACGAAAACCGGACGACTGCCTGCGATCGCAGCCTCGGCCGATGCTCGAGACATGACGACAACACTCATCACCGGGGCCAACAAGGGCCTCGGCAAAGAAACAGCACGACAGCTCATCGCCGCGGGCCACACCGTCTACGTCGGCTCCCGCGACGAAGTCCGCGGCAGAGCGGCAGCCGACGAGCTCGGCGCACGTTTCGTGCAGCTCGACGTG
>JBQCJQ010000671.1:0-2833 GCA_051952615.1 Humibacter sp. | reverse complement strand
GATGATGCGCCCCTTCTCGTCGAGCTTCGGGGCGTAGGTGCCAAGGAACATCGGCTCCTCCCCCGTCGATCTGCGTCGCGAGCAGCGACACCCTCCACTTTACTCCACCTTCATCCACCAATGACTGAAAGATGGCGAAGTCACAGCATAGACCTGCCTCGAATGCGTTGAAAACACTGGTATCGCTCCGGTGGAGGACAGTGGAGGGATGTGATCGTGGTTGGAGCGCGACGGCGTGTCGGGAGGCACAGAAAAAGGCCCGCCGAATCAGCGGGCCGAGGCGAAGAAAAAAGGCCCGCCGATTCAGCGGGCCCTGGCCAAGAAAAAAGCCCGCCGAATCGGCGGGCTTGAAGTGAGGTGGTGGGGAGTGGAGGAGATCAGCGGTCGCCGTCTTGGCGCTTGTCCCATCGTTCGTTGAGCTTGTCCATGAAGCCCGGCTGTGCCGGCTTCGCCTGCGGCTTCGGCTCCTCCGGAGCTGCGGCTGCCGCTCGCTTCATGCGGCTGGGCGTGATAGCCAGCAGCACACCGCCGAGCATGACGACGAAACCGAGAACGCCGACGAGGATCACCTGCACGAAGACGCCGGTCAGCAGAACGCCGACACCGACGACCGCCAGCAGGATGCCCAGAACAACGGCACGATAGCTCGGGCGAACCCGCGCCCCGCCGACCTTCGCGACGAAGTCGGCGTCATTCTGATAGAGGCTGCGCTCCATCTCGTCGAGGAGACGCTGCTCGTGCTCCGAAAGCGGCATCCTTGTCCCCCCTCAGGCTTACGAGAACGACTGGTGTGTAACTACGGATTCTAGTCTTGCTGCCGCAGCTAGGCTAGGCGGGTGGCCGAAAGCAACCGACTGATCGATCTTGTGGATGACCGGCTCGGACGCTTTCTCGAAACGCGCGAATCCATTCTGATCTCCGTCGCCCCGGAGACGGGGCCGTTGTCCGCCTTCTCCCGGCAGTTTCTCAGTGGCGGCAAGCGGTTCAGAGCTCTGTTCTGCTGCTGGGGTTTCAAGGCGGTGCACGACGCACGCCCAGTGCTCGAGACGGACCGCCTCGAACCTGTGATCGGCACGGCGGCGGCGCTCGAGCTCTTCCACGCGGCAGCCCTCGTGCACGACGACATCATCGACCGCTCAGACACTCGAAGGGGTGCGCCGTCCGCTCATCGCAGGTTCGAGACGCTTCATCGCGAGAGCGGATGGGACGGCTCGTCGGCCGAGTTCGGAACCGGGGCGGCCGTACTGCTTGGCGACCTGCTGCTCGGGTTCAGCGACGACTTGCTCGCCGAAGCCCTCGCAGACGATGTGCCGTCCGACCGCGCACGCGGGGTGCGCCGGGAGTTCGGGAGGATGCGCGCCGAGGTGATCGCAGGCCAATACCTGGACATCCTCGAGGAACGCTCGTGGCGGACCGGCGCGGAAGAAGAGCTTCTGCCGCGTGCCGAGCGCGTGATCGTCTACAAGTCAGCGAAGTACAGCGTGCAGGCCCCCCTGGTGATGGGAGCCCTCCTTGCCGGCGGGAACCTCGGCCAGCTGGATGCCCTGCGCGACTTCGGCCTTCCGCTCGGCATCGCGTTCCAGCTTCGGGACGACCTGCTCGGCGTCTACGGCGACGCCGCCGTCACGGGCAAGCCGAGCGGCGACGACCTGCGCGAGGGCAAGCGCACCGTGCTCGTCGCCCTGGCACGTCACGCACTTCCCGGCTCGGCCAGACGGGTGCTCGACGATCTGCTCGGCGACCCGGAGCTCGACGACGATCAGGTGCGCATGCTGCAGAGCACGATCGCGGCGTCCGGCGCGACGGCCGAGGTGGAGCGGATGATCGCCCTCAACGTCGACCGCGCCCTCAGAGCCCTCGACGGTGTCGATCTCGCCGATGTCGCGATCGACCACCTGCGAACTCTGACACGTTCGGTCACCGACCGGGTGAGCTAGCGCCCGTCGGAAGACCTCAGCCCAACGCTTGTGCCACGCGGCGCACCTCGGCCTTTCGGCCTGCGCGGAGGGCGTCGATCGGTGCTGCGCCGAGGCTGTCCTCCGGCTGGAGAAGCCAGTCCATCGCCTCGTCGTCGCTGAACCCGTCGTCGGCAAGCACGATCAGTGTGCCGCGGAGCTCGCTGAGCGGCTCGTTGCCCGCGATGAACTCCTCGGGGACCTTCAGCACCCCGTCGATGCGCACCGCAAGCAGATGCTTGTCTTCCAGCAGTCGATGGATGCGGCCGACACCGACTCCGAGCACGTCGACGAGCTCGGGTACGGTAAGCCAAGTTCTCTCTTCTCGAGGGTTCGCAGATGCTGGACCGGGATTCGCCACCCACCTAGAGTGCCACGCTCTGCACCGAATGCGCACTCGTGTGAGACCCCATGTCGAAAGGGTGGGAGTGCCCCATTCGTTACCGTGTTCTACCAGGGCGCCCAGCGAGTGATCCGTAGACTCGTCGGGTGAACGCGAGCCAGCCAGATCCGATGCTCGGCCGTCTCATCGACGGCCGGTATCAGGTGCGCTCGCGGATCGCCAGAGGCGGCATGGCGACCGTGTACCTCGCGACCGATCTGCGGCTGGAGCGCCGGGTCGCGATCAAGGTGATGCACGGCCACCTCGCCGACGACGCGCAGTTCAAGAACCGCTTCGTGCAAGAGGCGAGGTCGGCGGCGCGCCTCGCTCATCCCAACGTGGTCAGCGTCTTCGACCAGGGCCAGGACGCCGACATGGCGTACCTCGTCATGGAGTACCTCCCGGGCATCACCCTGCGCGACCTCCTGCGGGACTACGGCCGACTCACCGCCGAGCAGACGATCGACATCTCGGACGCCGTGCTCTCCGGTCTCGC
>JBQCJQ010000670.1:0-3141 GCA_051952615.1 Humibacter sp. | reverse complement strand
TGTGCGACACGATCACGTCGGCGCCCTAGTATTGGGCGTTGGCATCCAAAATTTGGTTGCGGCTTGCCGGGTTGTTGTTGTTCGTTGGCTTGTCGAGGAGCAGCACGTTGGCGCCGGAGACCACGATCATCGCAAGCGCGAGACGCGTCTTCTCGCCACCGGACAGCACGCCCGCCGGCTTGTGTACGTCGTCCCCCGTGAACAAGAACGAGCCGAGCACCTTGCGGGCTTCGGTCTCCGTCAGGTTCGGCGAGCTGGAAACCATGTTCTGCAGCACGGAGCGTGCGACGTCGATGGTCTCGTGCTCCTGGGCGTAGTAGCCGATGCGCAGCCCGTGCCCCGGCTCGATGCTGCCCGTATCGGGCTGGTCGACGCCGCCGAGGATGCGCAGCAAGGTCGTCTTCCCCGCGCCGTTGAGTCCGATCACGACGACCTTCGACCCGCGGTCGATGGCGAGGTCGACGGCGGTGAAGATCTCCAGCGAACCGTAGCTCTTCGAGAGGTCGGAGGCCATGATGGGCGTTCGGCCGCACGGCGCCGGCGTCGGGAAGCGCAGCTTGGCGACGCGGTCTTCCTGGCGCACCTCTTCGAGGCCGGAGAGCAGGCGCTCGGCGCGCGCGACCATCTGGTGCGCAGCGGCGGCCTTGGTGGCCTTCGCACCGAACTTCGCGGCCTGCAGCTGCAGGGCGGTCGCCTTCTTCTCGGCGTTGACGCGCTCCTTCTTGCGGCGCTCTTCGTCGGCGGCACGCTGCGCCTGGTAGGCCTTCCATCCCATGTTGTACATGTCGATGACCTGGCGGTTCGCATCGAGGTAGAAGACGCGGTTGACGGTCTCCCCCACGAGCTCGACGTCGTGGCTGATGACGATGAGGCCGCCCTTGTAGCCCTTGAGGAACTCGCGCAGCCACACCACCGAGTCGGCATCGAGGTGGTTCGTCGGCTCGTCGAGGATCATCGTGTCGGCATCCGAGAACAGGATGCGCGCCAGCTCGATGCGGCGCCGCTGTCCGCCGGACAGGGTCTTGAGCGGCTGGTCGAGGATGCGATCGGGCAGCGAGAGGTTGTGGGCGATGGACGCCGCCTCCGCCTCCGCCGAGTAGCCGCCGAGGGTCTCGAAGCGCTCCGTGAGGTTCGCGTACTTCTTCATGGCGCGCGCCGCGGCGTCCACGTCGTCAGAGGCCATCGCCATCGACGCCTCGTGCATGCCGATCGCGAGCGTGCCGAGTCCGCGGGCGTCGAGGATGCGCGTGCGCGCCAGCATCTCCGGGTCGCCGCTGCGAGGGTCCTGGGGCAGGTAGCCGAGCTCGTCCGAGCGCTCGACGGTGCCCTCGCTCGGCAGCACGTCGCCGGCGAGAACCTTGGTAAGCGTCGTCTTGCCTGCGCCGTTGCGACCGACCAGCCCGATCTTGTCGCCGGCCGCGACGCGGAACGTCACACCCGACATCAGGGTGCGCGCGCCGACGCGGATCTCGAGGTCGTGCACGGCGAGCACAGGCAGGGTCCAGTTCTGTCGTCGGTGATGGGGGATGCGCGATGGCGCCCATCAAGGGTATCCGACGTGCACGGTCGAAGGATGCTCCGATCGCTGTTAGGGTTGCCTAACCTAACTTGATGATGGGAGACCCCAGTGCCCCGACGCACAGTCCTCGCCGCCGCGGCGGCCGTAGTGACCGCCGCCGCTCTGCTTCTGACCGGATGCTCCGGCGCGACGAACGCCGACGCCTCGGCGGGAACCGAAGGCCCGGCATCCGATGCCGCGTTCCCCGTGACGATCAAGCACGCCTACGGCTCGACGACCATCAAGTCGAGGCCGACGCGCGTCGCCACGGTCGCCTGGTCGAACGGCGAGGTGCCACTCGCGCTCGGGGTCGTGCCGGTCGGAATGGCGAAGGCGACCTGGGGCGACGAGGGCACAGGCGTGTATCCGTGGGTCGCCGACCGGTTGAAGGCGCTCGGTGCGAAGACTCCGACGCTGTTCGACGAGACCGACGGGATCGACTTCGAGGCGGTAGCGGACTCGCGACCGGACGTCATCCTCGCCGCCTACTCGGGGTTGACCAAGGAGGATTACGCGACGCTGTCGAAGATCGCGCCGACCATCGCCTACCCGGATCTGGCCTGGGGCACGTCGTACGAGGACACGATCCTGATGGACGCCAAGGCGATCGGCATGGAGCCGCAGGGCGAGGCGCTCGTGAAGAAGCTCCACTCCGAGGTGGACGCGTCGCTGGCGAAGCATCCGGTGCTCGACGGCAAGAAGATCCTGTTCTCGTACATCGACCCGAAGGACCACAGCAAGATCGGCTTCTACACCAGCCACGACACGCGACCCGGTTTCCTCGAAGACCTCGGGCTCCCGACACCGACCGTGGTGAAGGAGGAGTCCGCCAAGACCGACGAGTTCTACACGACGGTGAGCGCCGAGCAGGCCGACCGCTTCGACGACGTCGACCTCTTCGTCACCTACGGCGACGACCCCGCCGCCATGATCAAGGAGCTGCAGGCCGACTCGCTGCTGTCGAAGATTCCCGCGATCGCGGCGGGCCACGTCGCGGTGCTGAAGAACGCCACGCCACTGGCCGCGTCGGCGAACCCCTCTGCGCTGTCGATCGGCTGGGGCATCGACGACTACTTCACGCTGCTCGCCGACGCGCTGGGCTGAGCCGTTGACCGCCACCGACCTACGTGCGGCCCCGCGCCGAGTCGCCGCGCCGCGCAAGACCGCGAGCGTGCGCGTGCTCTGGATGATCGTGCTGCTGTCGGCGATCGTCGCGCTGTGCGCCGCGTCGGTGGCGTTCGGCGTGCGTGAGGTGTCACCGCACGACATCCTGGCCGCTCTCGGCGGTGACACGAGCACCGTGGCGCGCGCAGCCGTCGTCGCTCGCGTTCCCCGCACCGTGCTCGCCCTTCTCGTCGGAGCCGCTCTGGCGATGTCGGGCACGACCATGCAGGCGGTGACCCGCAATCCGCTGGGCGATCCGGGCATCCTCGGCGTCACGAGCGGCGCTGCGCTTGCTGTCGTGATCGGCATCGCGTTCTTCGGGATGTCGTCCCCGTACGCCTACCTCGTGGTGGCGATCGCCGGGGCGGCCGTCGCGGCCGTGTTCGTCTACGCCGTGGGGTCGCTCGGCCGGGGCGGCG
>JBQCJQ010000669.1:0-2516 GCA_051952615.1 Humibacter sp. | reverse complement strand
CGTCCGTTCCGACCTTCCCGTGCGGAGGTTCTTGCGCCGACATCCGGCCGCACCATGGCAGTGTGAGCGACGACGATGTCACGATGCCTGTGCGCGACCCCCGCGCGGCCGGTGAGGCTGCGGGCGGCCCCGCGCTGCCGACCGCAGAACCCATCCGGCTGATCGACGAACGGGGTGAGGTCGCACCAGCAGAACGCGCGGCGGGCTTCGGGATGCCGGGCACGGACATCCTGCTCGACCTTTATCGCCGCATGGTGCTCGCGCGCCGGTTCGACGTGCAGGTGAGCGCCCTCACCCGCCAGGGTCGACTTGCCACCTACCCCAGCGCGCTCGGCCAGGAGGCGTGCGAGATCGCCGCGGCCGCCGCACTCGCCGATGACGACTGGCTCTTCCCGACCTATCGCGACTCGATCGCGTTGCTCAGCCGTGGCGTCCGTGCCGTCGAGATCCTGTCGTTCTTCCGCGGTGACTGGCACTCGGGCTTCGACCCGCGGGAGCACCGCATCGCGCCGCAGACCACGCCACTCGCGACCCAGGCTCTGCACGCCGTCGGATTCGCGACCGCATCGAGGCTCCGGCACGAACGGATGGCGACCCTCACCTTCCTCGGCGACGGGGCGACGAGCGAGGGCGAGGCGCACGAGGCGTTCAACTTCGCGGCGGTCTGGCAGGCACCCACCGTCTTCGTCGTGCAGAACAACGGCTACGCGATCAGCGTGCCGTTCGCCAAGCAATCGCACGCCCGTACCCTGGCCGACAAGGCGATCGGGTACGGGATGCCGGGCCACTACGTCGACGGCAACGACGTCGCCGCGATGTACGCCGTGATCGCAGGCGCACTCGAACGTGCACGGAACGGCGGCGGCCCGACCCTGATCGAGGGGCTGACGTACCGCATGGAGGCGCACACCAACTCCGACGACCCCTCTCGTTACCGCGGCTCGGACGAGGTTGACCGGTGGCGCGCCCTCGACCCGATCGCGCGCGTCGAGTCGTACCTGACGCGCGAGGGCGTGCTCACGGAGGCGATGCGCGCCGAGATCGCGGAGGCCGCCGAGGGGCTCGCCGCCGCGACCCGCGACGCGATGAACGAGTCCCCGCACCTCGACCCGCTCGAGCTGTTCGACCACGTGTACGCGACCCCGCGCGCCGCGTTGGCCGAGCAGCGCGAGTACCTGGCAACCGAACTCCACTCCAGCGAAGCGAGGCACCTGTCATGACCATCGCGCACGACACGAACGCGCCTGCGGAAGTGCAGCAGGCACCGACATCCCTAACGCTCGCCGGCGCGCTGAACGCCGCGCTCGCCGACGCGATGGCCGAGGACGACAGCGTCGTCGTCTTCGGTGAGGACGTCGGCCCGCTCGGAGGCGTCTTCCGGGTGACCGACGGGCTGAGCGCCCGCTTCGGGGATGACCGGGTGTGGGACTCCCCGCTCGCCGAAGCCGGCATCGTCGGCGCCGCGATCGGCATGGCCATGAACGGCATGCGCCCGGTCGTCGAGATGCAGTTCGACGCGTTCAGCTACCCCGCGTTCCAGCAGATCACGTCGCACCTGGCCAAAATGCGCAACCGCACACGGGGCGCCATCGAGCTGCCCGTCGTGGTGCGCATCCCCTACGCGGGCGGGATCGGCGGCGTCGAGCACCACTCGGACTCCTCCGAGGCCTATTGGACGCACACGCCCGGCCTCACGGTGGTCACGCCGTCGAACCCGTCCGACGCCTACTGGATGCTGCGGCAGGCGATCGACAGCGATGACCCGGTGATCTTCCTCGAGCCGAAGAGCCGCTACTGGATGAAGGATGCCGTCGACCTGGTGACCCCGGCCGCACGGCTGAACCGGGCTCGGGTCATCCGCACCGGCACCGACGTGACCCTGATGGCGTACGGCCCAACGGTGAAGACCGCCCTGGATGCGGCAGCCCTCGCCGAGCTGGAGGACCTCTCGGTGGAGGTGATCGACCTGCGCACCCTGTCGCCGTTCGACGACGAGACCGTGAGCGCGTCCGTGCGCAAGACGTCGCGTGCGGCCGTCATCCACGAGGCCGCGCAGTTCGGAGGATATGGCGCGGAAGTCGCCGCCCGCGTGACGGAGCGCAACTTCTTCCACCTGGCCGCACCCGTGCTGCGCATCGCCGGGTTCGACGTGCCGTTCCCGTCGCCCAAGCTCGAGGAGTACTTCCTGCCGACCGCAGAGCGCGTGCTCGCCGCACTCGACACCTGGGAGTGGTGAGCCGCGTGACGACAGAACGATTCCTGCTGCCCGACCTCGGCGAAGGCCTCACCGAGGCGACGATCGTCACGTGGCTGGTGCAGCCCGGCGACACGGTAGCGGTGGACCAACCGGTGGTCGAGGTGGAGTCCGCGAAGTCGTCGGTCGAGCTGCCCTCCCCGTTCGCCGGGCGGGTCGACGAGCTGTGCGCCGCGGTCGGCGACGTCGTGCACAAGGACGAGGCGCTCATCACGGTCGCTGTGGGGGCCGACGTCAGGGAGGCCGTCGCGGATGACCAGGG
>JBQCJQ010000668.1:0-4482 GCA_051952615.1 Humibacter sp. | reverse complement strand
GAGGTGGCCGCTGGGGCATCCACGCTCCAGCTGTGCTCGCCGGAGCCGACGGTGAGCACGTCGTCGCTGCCCGGGAGCCGCACTCGCGCCGAGGCGTTCGGCGGCACGGTCGCGTCGACCACGATCTGCTCGCCCTCGCGGCGCCAGGCGACGCGCGCTGGTCCGTAGGGGCTGTCGAGGCGGGCCTCGGCGTGCTCTAGCTGGTCGATCGGCCGGGGGGCGATGTCGATCACCCGGTAGCCCGGCTCAGCGGGGGCAAGACCGGCGACCGAGCGGTGCAGCCAGTCGGCCACCGCGCCGAGCGCGTAGTGGTTGAACGAGGTCATCTCGCCGGGGTTGATGCTGCCGTCCTCGAGCATGCTGTCCCAGCGCTCCCAGATCGTGGTCGCACCCATGGTCACCGGGTACAGCCACGACGGGTTCTCGGTCTGGGTGAGCAGCCGCGATGCGGAGTCCAGGTGCCCGGTCTCCGCCAGCGCATCGGTGATCAGCGGAGTGCCGACGAAGCCGGTTCCGATGCGGTAGCCGGTGGTGCGCACGAGCTCGGCGAGCCGGTCGCCCATCACCCGGCGCGTGTTCTCGTCGGTCACGATGTCGAACATCAGCGCGGTGGCGTACCCGGTCTGGGCATCCGACATCATGCGTCCGCCAGGGGTGACGTACTGCTGCAGGAACGCCTGCCGCACCTGCTCGGCGAGCTCCGCGTAGCGTGCCGCCTCGGCGTCACGCCCGAGCACCGCAGCCGCCTTCGCGACCAGGTCGGTGGAGCGGAACAGATATGCGGTGGCGACGATGTCGGCGTCGGTCTTCGCGGCTGCGGGGTCCTCCGGCGGCGCGGTCGGGTCGAGCCAGTCGCCGAACTGGAAGTCGCCTTCCCACAGGAACCTCTCGCCCGCCCGGCCGAGCAGCTGGTCGGCCCAGGCCTTCATGCTGTCGAACTGGGTTTCGAGGATGCCCGTGTCGCCGAACCGCTCGTAGAGCACCGTCGGCACGATGGTCGCAGCGTCGCCCCACGCGGCCGCCGGCTGGGCGCCGTCGCTGAGCACGTTCGGCACGACGAACGGCACGATGCCCTCGCCGATGCCCGCCTGGTCGAGCGCGAGGTCCTCCAACCACGACGAGAGGAAGCCGTCGGCGTCGTAGAGGTAGCTCGCTGTGGGCGCGAAGACCTCGATGTCGCCCGTCCAGCCGAGGCGCTCGTCGCGCTGCGGGCAGTCGGTCGGCACGTAGACGAAGTTGCCGCGCATGCCCCACACGACGTTCTCGTGCAGCTTGTTCAGCAGCGCGTGCGAGCTGTCGAACCAGCCGGTGCGGCGCATGACGCTGTGGATGACCACCGCGGTGACCGCGGCAGGGTCGATCGGTGTGTCCAGCCCCGTCACTTCGGCGTAGCGGAACCCGTGGAACGTGAACCGCGGCTCCCAGACCTCCTCGCCGTCGCCGCGCAGCACGTAGGTGTCGGTGGCACGGGCGTAGCGCAGGGGGCGGATGCCCAGCTCCCCGTTCTCCAGAACCTCTGCGTGGCGCAGTGTGACCACCGTGCCTGCCGCGCCGCTGACCCTGATGCGCAACCGTCCGACCAGGTTCTGCCCGAAGTCGAGGATCTGGCCGCCGCTGGCCGAGGTCACGACATCCTGCACCGCGACCTCGTGCAGGGCGCGGACCGCGGGACCGGTGCGCACGGTCGGGGTCGGTCCCGCCGCGTCGTCGATGCGCACGGGCGTCCACGACGATGCGTCGAAGCCGGCGGATGACCAGCCCGGCTGCTCCGCACGTGCGTCGTAGTCCTCGCCGTAGTAGATGCCGCTCGCGGTGATCGGGCTCGTGGATGCCGCCCAGTCCTCACCCGTCGTGATCGTCGCGCTGCTGCCGTCGGCGTAGTCGAGGCGCAACTGCACCGCTGCAGAGGGCTGGTCGCCGTAGAAGGCGCGTCCGAACCCGCCGAAGCCGAACTTCTCGGTGTACCAGGCGCCGGCCAGGTTGACGCCGATCGCGTTGGCGCCCTCCGTCAGCAGCTCGGTGACGTCGGTGGTCTCGTGCACGATGCGGTACTGATAGGGCGTCCATCCCGGCTTGAGCACCTGGTCGTCGACTTCGTGGCCGTTGACCTCCACCTGGTAGGCGCCGCGCGCGGCCGCATACAACACGGCACGCGCGAGGCCGGGACGCACCTCGAACTCCGAACGGAGCAGGGCCGGCTGAGCGTGGCCCTCGGGGTCGGCGAGCCCGACGAAGGGCGCCGTCCACTCGCCGTCGGCGAGGAACGCGGCACGGAGCGCCTTCGGTTCGCTCCACTCTGACGTCTCGCCGTCCGACCCGGTGACGCGGACGCGCACGCCGTGCACCGACCGCGGCTCCAGCGGCGGGAACGGCCACGCGACGAGCACCGAGTCCCTTCCCTCGACGACGGCGTTGTGGCGACCGTCGAGCTCGATCTCGGCACGGGCCTGTGTCCAGCCCTCCGTTGTCGACTCGGTCGTCCAGCTGAGCCGCGGCGTGGCAGAGGCGACGTCGTCGCTGTCGGTCCGCAGCTCGGCACGCAGGGTGGCGACGGTGGCGGTCATGATCCTCCTTGATCGGATGGTTCGGGGCGGGGTGTCTGATTGTCGGTCAGCGTGGATGCACCGCGTCAGCGGTACTCGGGCGGCGGGGTTCGGTACCGCCATGCCAGTTCGTTGTCGAGCACGAAGACCGACAGCGTGTTGTCCTCGTGCAGAGGCCAGTCGTGCGCGGCCTCCAGCAGGTCGAGCACGTTGCGGCCGGCGGCCTCGGTGGGTGTCGTGACCAGGTCGCGCACGGCATCGGCGAAGCCATCCGGCACGTTCGGCAGCGACGCGGTGGTGCTCAGCAGGTACTTCGGTCCGGCGAACAGCACGTGGTCGCGCGCGAGAAGCGCCCGGCACGCCGAAGTGGCGACGTGCACGGCCGCGTGAGCGGTGAGGAGCGGGTCATCCCTCTTGATGCCCTGGCTCAGGAAGTACTCGCCGTGCAGCCTGGCCTGCGCGAGGAACGACGCCATGTGCGCGTCCCACTGAGCTTCAGGGACGTTGCGGATGCGATCGATGCGCTCCTGCAGGTCGGGCACCGTGCTGTAGGCGATACGGCTGTGCACGAAGCTGTCGCGCACCGGGTCATCCCCGTGGTCTGCCGCTTCATCGAGGTAGTCCAGCGTCGCGAGCTTGATGTCGAAGTAGCCGCCCGGATAGTCGGCGCCCTCGTGGTCGACGTACATCAACCGGCCCTCGGCGTGTGCTCGCTCCCAGCGCTCCTCCGTGACGACGACGTACAGGTCGATGTCGGAGTCCGCGCGCTCCTCGCCACGTGACAGCGATCCGCTGACCACGACGGCGAGTACCTCGGGATCCGCGTCGCACCGCTCGACGAACCGCGCGAGCGCGTCATCGTGCTGCTTCATCGCAGGCCTCGCGACCTGCCCGGATCTCCGAACACGCTCAGACCTCGCGCAGCAGCCGAACGGGCCCGACGAGCCCGTAGTCGCGAACGTAGGTCTTCTGCATCGCCTGGCCGAGGCCCTCGTGCCGCGAGATGACGTCGGGTACCCGGTCGTAGTAGCCGCGCGCGAGCATCCTGTTGTTCAGCGAGCTCGCGACCCGCACCTCGATCGTGTTCTCCCCAGCCTTCAGTGCGCCGGTCACGACGACCGCCGGGTGCGAGGTGTCGAACCCGAGCGGCTCGCCGCCGTTGACCCGCACCGAGCCGAGGCCGCCGGACGTCGACCCCAGGTCGAGAACGTAGACGGCGTCATCCTCGGGCTCCCGATCGAGCACGACCGTCGCCGTGTACTCCGCGACGCCGGAGACTTCGCCGCCCACGCCGGGCAGATCTTTCCACGGAGCAAGAGCCGTGGCGGATGACGCCAGTCGCGTCACCACGGTCGTCGGCTTGATCTCCACCGACTCGTACCCGAGCCCGCGGTCCTCCGTGATGGTCTCCGGCTCGCCGGCGTCCCAGCTCTCGACGACGATGTTCCAGTCATCCAGCGCTGCGACCTGCTCGTAGGCGGTCGGCGATGTCGCATCGGATGCCCCTGCCGAGCGGTCCAGCGTCAGGAACGCCGTCTCGCCGGGCTGCAGGCGCACCGTGACGACCGTGCGGTCGCCGTCCTGGCGCGCGCCGTCGTGCGGCTTCACGGTGCCCGCCCAGGTGTCGATGCGGTGCACGGTGCCGTTGCCGGGCAGCGCGACCTCGACCTCGATGGGCTCGCCGGTCTCGTAGAGGAAATGGTAGAGGTACAGGTGCAGCAGGTCGCCGTCCTCGCGCAGGTGGCTGAGCACGTTGCGGTTCTCCGCGACGAACTCGGCGCGACCCGCCACTCCGAGGGCACGCAGGGCCTCGACGGTCTGTGCCGGGTCGTCGACCTGGGAGACGTTCGGGAGCGCGAGCATGCGCTCGACGATGCCGGCGAGCTCGTCATCCCGTCCATCGAGGCCAGGGGTGCGGGATGCCGCCCGCTCGTTCGCG
>JBQCJQ010000667.1:0-5139 GCA_051952615.1 Humibacter sp. | reverse complement strand
AAGCATCGTCGTGCATCCCGGCTACTCGATCAGCGGACGTACTCCGTGCGTTCCCGGTGTGAACGAGCCGACGCGCGCAACGGTCTTCGTCGACTCGCTGCAGGCGCCGTTCACGCAGAGCAAGCAGGACGGCGCCCTGCCGGTGCTCGCGGCGGCGACCCGTCGGGATGCGGTCGGCGGCTCCTTCTGGGGACCGCGGTGGCGCGTGATGGGCGAGCCGACGCGGCTGGATCCGAGCCGGGTGTCGAGCGACCCAGAGGTCGCGCGCCGGGCGTGGGACTTCGCGCAGGAGGCGACGGGGGTCACGTTCGACGTCTGAGGAGCTGCTCAACCAGCGGGAGGACGGACGTCGTCTGCCGTGCCGCCGCGGGTGGGCGGCGGGAGCGCCCCGGAGAGTGCCTCGAGGGCTGGCAGCACCTCGATGATGGCGGCCCGCTGGGCGTCGTCGAGGCGCTCGAGGCCGTCGGCGATGACCTGCCCCTTCTGCTGCTTCACGCGCTCGTGGGTCTCGCGGCCCTCCGCCGTCAGGCGAACGAGCGTGACCCGCAGATCGGTGCGGCTCGGCTGTCGTTCGATGAGCCCGAGCTCGTCGAGGTGGCCGATGACACGGGAGACCATCGTCGGGTTCAGGCCCTCGAGGGTCGCGACATCCGTCAGCGACATCGGCTCCCGGAAGGCGATCAGGCTCAGCACGGATGCCTGGGTCGGCGTCAATCCCTCGTGTCGCGCCGACGCGTTGAACTGGCGCGACAGGCGGTTGACGACTCCGCGGAGCCGGGCCGTGGCGTCGACATCCATGCTGTCTTCCTTTTCCGTGTCGATGGGCGCTAGTCGAGGGTAGCGGTCGCCGGCATCAGTAATTGCTTGCCGGCAAGCATATACTCGGGTGGGTCGACCATTCGATCCATTCTCGTCACCAAGGCGGCCCACCACATGACTCGTGAACGTTCGGACGCACCGCCGGAGGTCGCGCCCGTTCACGTCGGCGAGCCCCAGGAGCCAGCGGTAGAGGAGCGGAGCCACAATCGCGGGCTCATCTTCGCGATCGTCGCGATGGCGCTCTTCATGGCCGCCGTCGACGGCACGATCGTCGCGACCGCGCTCTCGACGATCCAGCACGAGCTGCACGCAGGCATCGAGTGGAGCGGCTGGATCATCACCATCTACGCCCTCGGGCAGATTCTGATCATGCCGCTGGCGGGCAAGCTCGCCGACATGTACGGCCGCAAGCGCGTCTTCCTCATCGCCGCGGTGCTGTTCACGGTCGCGTCCCTGTGCTGCGGGCTGGCAGGGAACATCTACGTGCTCGTCGCCCTGCGTGCCGTGCAGGCGATCGGAGGCGGCGCCTTCATGCCGTCCGCGAGCGGAATCGTCTCTGACCACTTCGGCCGCGACCGCGACAGGGCGCTCGGCATGTTCTCGAGCATCTTCCCGATCGGCGGCATCGTCGGCCCCGTGCTCGGCGGCATCTTCGTCGTCACGTGGTCGTGGCGAGGCATCTTCCTCGTCAACGTTCCGATCGGCATCGCGCTGATCATCCTCGGCCTCATCTTCATTCCGCGGGGCATCGAGCGGAAGGGCGGACGCCTCGACCTCGTCGGCGTCGGGCTGATGGCCGTGCTGCTTCTCGGAGCGATGCTCGGCGTCACCTACCTCGGCGACAAGGGCACGTCGATGCTCAGCGCGGGCTTCCTCGTGCCGGAGGTCATCGCGCTCGCCGCGGGCGTCGGGTTCGTGCTGCATGCGAAGTATGCGGCGGCACCGTTCATCCCGCTGCGGCTCCTCTACGGCCGAGGCTTCGGCGTCATGAACACGATCAACCTGATCCTGGGTTCTGCGGCACTCGGCTTCGGCGCGCTCGTGCCGCTCTATGCGGAGGATCGCTTCGGAATCCCAGTGCTGCAGGCTGGCACCCTGCTCACGGCGCGGGCGATCGGCATGGTCCTGGTCGCCGGCCTCGCCACCATGGCGCTGCGGCGCACCGGATACCGCAAGCCGATGGTCCTCGGCTTCTCCATCGTGATCGTCGGGCTCCTGGGGCTCAGCCTCGTTCCGCAGGGAGCATCGCCGTACTGGTGGCTCTCCGTCGCGGGAGCGATCACCGGCATCGGAATGGGGCTCGCGATGCCCGCTGCCAACAACGCGACCATGCACCTCGCGCCGGAGAACATCTCAGCGATCGCCGGCCTGCGCGGCATGTTCCGTCAGACCGGCGGCATCATCTCGGTGTCGATCGTGACGGCGGTGCTCGCCCGCAGCGCCGACCAGGGGATGGCCCTCGCCATCTCCTTCATCGTGCTGGCCGGACTGCTGCTGGCCGTCATGCCGCTCATCCTGTTGGTCCCCGACCAGCGCGGCAGCTGGTAAGGCGCCACCGCCCTCCGCCGGCCCACCACTCTTCCGCCGACCCACCACCGACTCGTCGACCCACCACCCTGTCGCCGGACCACCACCCTGCAGCCGACCCACCACTCTTCCGCCGGCCCGCAACTTACTCGCCGAGCCACCACCAGCCTGTCGACCCACCACTTACCCGCCGACCCACCACCGAATCCGCGCGGATAAGTGGGTGGCTGGACGACAGAGTGGTGGCTCGGCGGAAGAGTGGTGGCTCGCGGGAGGGTGAGGGCCGCGCAGCGGGGGGTCAGGCGCCGGGCGTGTAGTACTCCTCGGCGGAACCCTGCCCGACGACGGGGCCGAAGTGCTCGGCGAGGGTCGCCTGGTGGGATGCCCGCAATTCCTCGAGACCGACGGTGAAGACATCCTGCACCTCGAGCACGGGCTGCTGGCCCACCACCGCGTCCGTGACCCCGATGCGCAGCACCGGGTAGCCCCTGCCCTCGCACAGCCCGCGGAACTTCACGTCGTCCTCGCGCGGCACCGAGACGATGACGCGCCCGGTGGACTCGGAGAACAGCGCGGTAGCGGCATCCACGCCGTCGCGGTCCATGATCTCGGTGAGCCACACCCTGGCGCCGACGCCGAAGCGCAGCACGCTCTCGGCGAGGGCCTGTGCGAGGCCGCCGTCGGAGAGGTCGTGCGCCGACGCGATGAGGCTCTCCAGCGACCCGGCCTGCAGCAGCTCCGCGAGACGCTTCTCGCCGTCGAGGTCGACCGCCGGCGGGAGTCCGCCGAGGTGGCCGTGCACCGAGCCGGCCCACGCCGATCCGTCGAGCTCCTCGCGCGTGACACCGAGCAGGTAGATGTTGTCGCCGGCGTCCTGCCAACCGGACGGGATGCGCCGCGCCACATCGTCGATCACGCCGAGCACACCGGCGACGGTGGTCGGGAAGATCGGGGTGGCACCCGTCTGGTTGTAGAACGACACGTTGCCGCCGGTGACCGGGATGCCCAGCTCGAGGCAGGCATCCGACAGGCCTTCGACAGCCTCGGAGAACTGCCACATCACCTCGGGGTTCTCCGGCGAGCCGAAGTTGAGGCAGTCGGTGACCGCGGCGGGCACGGCCCCCGTGACGGCGACGTTGCGGTAGGCCTCTGCAAGGGCGAGGCGTGCGGCCTGGCGCGGGTCGAGCTGGCCGTAGCGGCCGTTGGCGTCCGTGGCGATGGCGAAGCCCAGACCGCTCTGCTCGTCGACGCGGATCATGCCACCGTCGTCCGGGAACGACAGCGCGGTGTTGCCGCCGACGTAGTAGTCGTACTGGTTGGTGATCCAGCTCTTGTCGGCGAGGTTCGGTGAGCCGACCAGCGCCAGGAACTGCTCGCGCAGCTCGGCGCGGCCCTCCTCCGTGGTGCCGTCGGGCCGGGGCAGAGTCGAAGCAGAGGATTCCCGCAGCGCGTCGATCCACGACGGATACGCAACAGGACGGTCGTACACCGGGCCGTCCACCGCGACCGTGCGGGGGTCGACGTCGACGATCTTCTCGCCGTGCCAGTCGATGATGAGCCGCCCGGTATCGGTCACCTCGCCGAGAACGCTCGTCTCGACATCCCACTTCGCGGTCACCGCGAGGAACGCGTCGAGCTTCTCCGGCGTGACGACGGCCATCATGCGCTCCTGCGACTCCGACATGAGGATCTCCTCCGCCGTCAGAGTCGGGTCGCGCAGCAGCACGGCGTCGAGCGAGATGTACATGCCGCCGTCGCCGTTGGAGGCCAGCTCGCTGGTGGCGCACGAGATGCCGGCAGCGCCGAGGTCCTGGATGCCCTCGACGAGCTTCTTCTCGAACAGCTCCATGCAGCACTCGATGAGCACCTTCTCGGCGAACGGGTCGCCGACCTGCACGGCCGGCCGCTTCGTCGGACCGCCCGATGCGAAGGTGTCGGACGCCAGAATGGATGCCCCGCCGATGCCGTCCCCGCCGGTTCGCGCGCCGAACAGCACGACCTTGTTGCCGACACCCGAGGCGTTCGCGAGATGCAGGTCCTCGTGGCGGAGCACGCCGACGGAGAGGGCGTTGACGAGCGGGTTGCCCTGATACACCGGGTCGAAGTAGGTCTCTCCGCCGATGTTCGGGAGGCCGAGGCAGTTGCCGTAGAACGAGATGCCGCCGACCACGCCGTGAACGACACGCGCCGTGTCGGCCTCATCGATCTTGCCGAAGCGCAGCTGGTCCATCACGGCGACCGGACGGGCACCCATCGAGATGATGTCGCGCACGATGCCGCCGACACCGGTCGCTGCGCCCTGGAACGGCTCGATGTAGCTGGGGTGGTTGTGCGACTCGACCTTGAAGGTGACGGCCCAGCCCTCGCCGACATCCACGACGCCGGCGTTCTCGCCGATGCCGACCATTAGGTTCTTCTTCATCTCGGGCGTGACCTTCTGCCCGAACTGCCGCAGGTACTTCTTGGAGCTCTTGTACGAGCAGTGCTCGCTCCACATCACGGAGTACATCGCGAGCTCGCCGCTGGTGGGCCGGCGGCCGAGGATCTCGCGGATGCGCGCGTACTCGTCATCCTTCAGCCCGAGCGCCGCGTACGGCTGCTCCTTCTCGGGGGTCGCCGCCGCGTTCTCGACCGTGTCGAGCCGGCTGGTGGACGCGGAGACGGAAGGCTCGGACAAGCGGCTGACTCCCTGTGTTTGAGCATGCGCAAACGGTGGCGCAGAACGCCCTCCAGTCTATCGGCGACTGAAGTGAGAGCTGAGAACGCTCGCGTTCTCAGCCGAGCTGATGGAGT
>JBQCJQ010000666.1:0-4185 GCA_051952615.1 Humibacter sp. | reverse complement strand
CGTCTCGCCCGTCTCGGCGTGCAGCTCGCGCACCGTGCCCTCGAAGGGCGACGGCACCTCGACGAGCGCCTTCGCCGTCTCCACCTCCGCGATGATCTGGTTCAGCTCGACCCGGTCGCCGACGTCGACCTTCCAGGCGACGATCTCCGACTCCGTGAGCCCCTCGCCGAGATCGGGCAGTGCGAACTCCTTGACACTCATACCCGCACCCCCATCACACGGTCGGCCGCGTCGAGCATGCGGTCGAGATCGGGCAGGTAGTGGTCTTCGAGCTCGGAGGGCGGGTAGGGGATGTCGTGCCCTGTCACCCTCAGCGGCGGAGCCTCGAGCCTGTCGAAGCACCGCTCGGTGACCATCGCCGCGATCTCCGCGCCGAGTCCACCGAAGCGCTGTGCCTCGTGCGCGATCACGATGCGGCCGGTCTTCTCGACCGAGGCGATGATCGCGTCCTCGTCGAGCGGGGCGAGCGAGCGCAGGTCGAGCACCTCGATCGAGACGCCGTCGTCCTGGGAGGCGAACGCCGCGTCCACCGCGGTCTGCACAAGCGGGCCGTAGGTGACGAGGGTGACATCCGTGCCCGGAACGACGACTCGTGCGCTGTCGAGCGGCGGAACGGCCGCGACGTCGGTGACGACCTCGCCCTTCGACCAGTAGCGCCGCTTGGGCTCGAAGAACACGACCGGGTCGTCGCACTCGATCGCCTGCCTTATCATCGAGTACCCGTCCTGCGGTCTGGAGCACGCCACCACTCGCAGCCCAGGGGTGTGCGCGAAGTACGCCTCAGGCGATTCGGAGTGGTGCTCGACGGAGCCGATGCCGCCGCCGAACGGAACCCGGATCGTGATCGGCATGCTCACGACGCCCTGGGTCCGGTAGCGCATCCTCGCCACCTGGGCGACGACCTGGTCGAAACCGGGGAACACGAAGCCATCGAACTGCAGCTCGCACACCGGCCGGAAGCCCCGGTAGGCCAGGCCGACGGCGGTGCCGATGATGCCCGCTTCGGCCAGGGGCGTGTCGACGACGCGATCGGTGCCGAACCGCTGCTGAAGCCCGTCCGTGACGCGGAACACGCCGCCGAGCTTGCCGATGTCCTCCCCGAGCAGCACGATGCGGTCGTCGGCCTCCATCGCGTCGGCAAGGCCGGTGGTGATCGCCTTGGCGAGAGTCAGCTCCGTCATCGCTGCTCCTCCCCGTGCGTCTCGTCGAACGACGCCAGGTAGGCCGCGTACGCGTCGCGCTCCCTCTGCAGGGATGGCGGCGTCTCCGCATAGACCTGGTCGAAGATCGTGAGCGGGTCGCGGGGACGCAAGGACAGGCATCCGTCCCGCAGCTCCTTGGCGATGGCGTCGGCCTTCGCCGACACGGCCGCCTGACGCTCGTCGATCAGCGCGCCCTCCGCGAGCAGCAGAGCGCGGGTGCGCTCGATGGGGTCGAGCTGACGCCAGGTCTGCTCCTCGTCCTTGTTCCGGTATCGCGTCGGGTCGTCCGAGGTGGTGTGCGGACCCATGCGGTACGTGACGGCCTCGATGAACATCGGGCCCTCTCCCGTTCGGGCGTGGTCGAGCGCCATGCGGCTCGCGGCGAGCACCGCTAGCACATCGTTTCCGTCGACCCTCAGGCTCGGGATGCCGAAGCCGGGCGCCCGATCGGCGATGGGCTTCTGCGCCTGCAGGCCGACCGGCTCGGAGATGGCGTACTGGTTGTTCTGGCAGAAGAACACCACCGGCGCGCCGTACGCGGCGGCGAACACCATCGCCTCGTTCGTGTCACCCTCGCTTGTCGCACCGTCGCCGAAGTAGGCGATGGCCGCGGCGTCGTCGCCGTCGCGCATGATGCCCATCGCGTATCCGACCGCGTGCAGCGTCTGCGCGCCGATGATCACGGTCGGCGTGGCCATCCCGACCTCATAGGGGTTCCAGCCGGAGAACTGGGACGCGCGCCAGACCCGAACCATGTCGGTCATCGAGACGCCGCGAACGTAGGCGACGGCGTTCTCGCGATAGCTGGAGAAGACGAAGTCGTCGCGCCGCAGCGCGCGTGCCGAGCCGATCTGGGCGGCCTCCTGGCCGATCAGCGGCGGCCAGAGCACGAGCTGGCCCTGTCGCTGCAGAGCGGTGGCCTCTGTGTCGATGCGGCGCGCGACCACCATGTCCTGATACAGAGCGAGGAGCTGCTCCTCGAACACATCGGCGACCCACGGGTCGAGATCGGGATCGTGCAGCCGTTCGCCGTCTGGAGCGATCAGCCTCGAGAGCCGATCGTGGCGGGTGGACGTGTCTGTACCTGGACGGATGGTGAGCATCGTTGTACGCAGCCTTCAAACGTTCGTGACCGGCGGATGCTTGTGGCTGGCCGGCCCGCACGGCACCGTCGCCGCGCGTCGCATCAAGACTACGTCTGCTGGCCCGGTGGGAGAAGCAGGGCTCGCGCGTCGATGGACCTGGCGATCGCCCTCGCCCCGTACTCGTACGCGGCCGCCGGGTCGCCGCCGAGCTGGAACGAGCCCGAGAGCTCCATGGTGAGGAACCCGAGCGCCCACGCCGTGACCGTTCGTGCGGCCTCCAGGGCGTCCTCGGCCCCGGCGAGCCGCTCCGAGACGCGCAGCACGGCGGCGCTGGATCGCGCGAGCGCGTCCGCCGAGGGTCGCGTCGCGGACGACGACGGGGCGAACACCAGCCGGAATCGGTTCGGGTACTGGTGCGCGAACTCGCGAAGGGTCCCAGCGAGCGCGACGAGTGCATCTGTGGGATCTGCCTCCCTTTTCTCCACCGCCGCGTCGAGCTGCTCGGCAAGCTCGAGTACTGCGGACTCGACGACGAGGCCGACGAGCTGCTCGCGGCTTCGCACCCGCTTGTACAGCGAGGGGGCGCGAACGCCGACCTTCACCGCCACCGCCTGCATGGTGAGTGCGTCGAGGCCGCCGGCGTCGAGCAGCTCCCGGGCCGCGGCCATGATCTCGTCGTTCGTCGTGCGTTTCGGTGCGGGCACGGCATCCTCCCCCAGGATCTCGGGCGGCATGTTCGTCGATCTCGCCGCTTTGGCTATTGACATTAGCCTTCATGGCTAATTATCGTAGCCATCAACACCATACGCCATCGAAAGGACTCCGGCCATGAAGCTCGCTCCGGGACTGCACCGCGTCGGCAACGACATCGTCGCCGCGTATCTCGTGGAGGACGACAGCGGGGTCACGCTGATCGACGCAGGCATCGCAGGTCAGTTCTCCGACCTTCAGCGCGAGTTGTCCGCGATGGGACGCACCGTCTCCGACATCCGCGGCATCGTGCTCACTCACGGCGACAGCGACCACATCGGCTACGCCGAGCGGCTGCGGCGCGACAACGGCATCCCCGTCTACATCGGTGAGGCGGATGCCGCCCGTGCCCGCGGCGAGGAGTCGACGCATCCGGCATGGGGCAAGGTACGGGTCGGCGCCATCACGGGCTTCCTCTGGTACACGCTCCGCAAGGGCGGGATGCGCACCACCTACCTGAAGGAGGTCGTGCCGGTGCACGACGGCGACGTGCTCGATCTGCCCGGTCATCCGCGGATCGTCGCCCTGCCAGGGCACTCGGCGGGCAGCATCGCGATCGCGGTCCCGTCGGTCGACGCCGTCTTCGTCGGGGACGCCCTCACCACGAGGAACGTGCTGACGGGTGCACGCGGTGCACTGCCGGCGCCGTTCACCGACGATCCGGATGTCGCGCGCGCCTCGCACGCGAAGCTCGCCTCGATCGACGCGACCTGGGTGCTGCCGGGTCACGGAACACCGTGGGATCGCGGCACGAAGGAGATCGCCGCCGAGCTGGCGCGCGCCGACGCCTGAGCAATAGCTCGGCATCAACGCGAGAACGCCCCGTCACCGAGATGACGGGGCGTTCTGCGCAAGAAGTTCGCGTTGTCGAACGAAGAGCCCTGTTCGCCAGGAGGCGAGGGCTGGTCGCCCGATGGGCGAGCAGAAGATGCTAGCGACGAAGACCGAGGCGCTCGATCAGCGAGCGGTAACGGTTGATGTCGATCTCCTGCAGGTAGCCCAGCAGACGACGACGCTGCCCGACGAGCAGCAGCAGACCACGACGTGAGTGGTGGTCGTGCTTGTGCTCCTTGAGGTGCTCGGTGAGGTCCTTGATCCGCTTGGTCAGGATCGCGACCTGAACCTCCGGGGATCCGGTGTCACCGGGG
>JBQCJQ010000665.1:0-4547 GCA_051952615.1 Humibacter sp. | reverse complement strand
GGAGGGGTGATCGGCATCATCCTGGCCGTGCTGCCCAAGCAGGGTTACGGCAAGCGGTTCGACCGGGTCTGAGCGCGCATCCCTGTCGTTCGAAGCAGGATGCCCACGGCGCCGCGCCTATGAGGTCGCAGTGCGACCGGTCTGCTGCTCCCACATCTCGAGCTCGCGAGTGAGCGCCTTCGCCAGCTCGAACACCTGCTCGGGTGGGATGCGGATGCGGGTCACGACCCGAGCGTTAACCGCACGCTGAGCGTTGCCGTGCTCGTCACGAGTCTCCGTGGCCGGACCCCGCAGCGACGCGAAGTCGAGCACGAACACGTTGTCGGTGTGCCAGATGCTGGCGAAGTCGGCGAATCCGCCCGCCTCCACCTCCGGCGGAATCTCGAAGTTGATCTGGGTGGGAACATTGCCCTGCTCGTCGGCCACTGCGCCTCCTCGTTCACAGCGAGCCTAGGCGGTCGCTCAGCCGAGCGTGGCCTGGGACGGCAGGATGCCCAACCGTGCCGCCTTGCGAACGGCGTCGATGCGCGAGGTGGCGCCGAGCTTGATGTTGATGTTGTTCGCGTGCCGCTTGACGGTGCCCTCGGCGATGCTCAGCTCCTTGCCGATCTCCTTGTTGGAGTAGGCCTGCGCGATAAGCCTGAGCACGGCGTACTCGCGCTCGGAGAGAAGGTCGCTGTGGCCATCCTCTGCCCCTGGCGCAGCCATCGGCGAGTCCGTCGTTGCTGCGTGCAGGATGGCAGCGACGACCTCGCTGCTCGGCGCGGTCTTCGTGAGGTAGGCGGATGCGCCGGCGGCGAGCAACTCCGAGCGAAGGTGCACATCCTGATGCATCGTGAGCACGACGACACGCAGATCGGGCTGCATGCGCTTCACCCGGGCGATCGTCATGCGCGCGGGATCCCCCGGCATGCTGACGTCGAGCAGCAGCACGAGCGGGCGCCGCACCCGCACGAGCTCCAGTGCCCCTTGGCTGTCGGATGCCTGACCGACGACCCGAAGTCGGGCATCCCTTCCGAGCAGGGCGACGAGCCCCTCGCGGAAGAGGTCGTGGTCGTCGGCGATGCCGACGTCGATGCGGCCGGTCATCGTTCGACATCCGTCAGCGGGATGGTCAGGCGCACCACGGTGCCGGGGCCGGCCGAGGTGGCGATGCTCAGGTGCCCGCCGATCGAGTCGGCGCGCTCGCGCATGTCGAGCAGCCCGATGGATCCGGTGGTGACGTCGTCGTGGCTGAACCCCGGGCCGTTGTCGGCGATGGTGACCGCCAGCGTGCGCCTGCGCCAGTCGATTCCTACCGACACCATCGTGGCACCGGTCGCGTGCGTGCGCGCGTTGCGGATCGCCTCGAGCACGATCATGAAGACCTCTTCGGCAGTGGATGCCGGCAGCGGGCGCACCGGTCCGGTCGAGGAGACGACCACGCGGGGCGGCATCGTCGAGGTCTCGGCCGCGTAGTCGGAGATGGCCTTCTCGAGCGAGCGGGACCCGACGAGCTGGCGCAGGTCGAGCGCCATGTTCTGCACGTCCATCAGCGTCTGGCGCAGGGTGTGCGCGGCCGCGGCCAGGTCGGAGGCATCCTCACCGTCGTTCAGCGAGCTGAGCTCGATGCGCTGGATGCCCGCCGCGATGCCGTGCGCCACCCGGTCGTGCAGGTCCCGCGAGAGCCTGAAGCGGCTCTCCTGGTGCGCCGTCGAAAGCCGCTCGCGCATCGCCTGCGTATAGGCGACGGCGCCGGGCGGAAAGCGCCGAAACACCGCGTGATGCAGGATGCGGGCGACCTGGACGGCGGGAACGGGCCGCGGCAGCGACGCCGCCCACGCCGCCAACGGCTCGATGGCCTGGTCGAACAGCACCTCGGCGGCGAGCAGGCTTTCGGCAGGATGGCTGTCCTGACCGGCTCGCAGCCGGCCGAGCGCCTCGAGTCGCTGCGGATCCAGCAGGTCCGCCGTCGCCAGAGGCAGATGAGAGTCGCTGCCGTCTGCGATGGATGCCGCCGCCTCGCCCAGGATGGCCACCGCCTGCCGCTCGAAGGCGGGATCGAGCTCACCGCCCTCGACCAGGCGACTGCCGTGCTCCTGCAACGCGTCGCGCACGTCGCGCATGATGGCGGCCATGTCATCGGCCAGGGTGGTGCGGTTCGAGCTGCGACTCATCCCGCGGAGACTAGCATCCGCGGACTCCGCCCGAAGGCTCGCGCTCATGCCGCTGGACCGCTCAGCGTGCCGGATCGAGACCGGGCCAGGGCCGCCTCAGCCAGCGCGGTCAGATCGACGGACACGGTTGCCGGCAGCAGCGGTGCACTCGCGTAATGGAAACGGATGACCGACTCGGCGCCGAGCTGGTCGGTCGCCTTCTCACCGGCTTCAGTCGCACTCGGCGTGGTCTTCTCGGCCATGGCATGCCCTCCCCATCCGCGTCGTCACTACGACGCTAGAGTCGCCGCGGCATCGCCCGCATGTGCCGAACGGTGCAATGGCGTCAACAGAATCCTCATCAATATAGACCTTTGTCTAGACCGGACGGTCACTCACTAGCGACCGATCGGGAACGCGTGCTTCCTGCCACCGATGACGAGGGCCGCCGTGACGACGAGAAGCACGAAGGACGCCGCGGTGGTGGAGACCGTGCCGAGGCCCGCGATGAGCAGCCCTCCGATCAGGGCGCCAGCTGCGATCGAACCGGAGAAGACCGTGATCGCGATCGCCTGCGCGACATCCGCCGACGGGCCGGCGGCGTTGATCGCCGCGCCCACGAACAGGCTCGGGGAGCTGCCGAAGGCGAATCCCCAAGCTGCCGCCGCGATGTAGATGAGCGACGGGATGCCAGAGAAGACGGCGAGAACGAGAACGCTGGCGCCCAGCACGACCGTGCTCGCGATCAGCAGCTTTCGCAGATGCCGGTCGATGTGGGCGCCCACCACGATGACGGACAGGATCGCTGCGCCGCCGAAGGCGAAGAGCACCCAGCCGGCCTGCTCCGCCATGCCGATGCCGGTCAGGTAGTCGGTGACGTAGGTGTACAGGATGTTGTGGGCGACCATGTAGGTCGCCAGCGCGAGCAGGATCACGCGCAGGCCGGGGATGCGGAGTGTTGCGCCGAGCTTCGGACTCTGACCGCCGTCACGTCCGGCCACAGGCGGGAGGGTCATTCGCACCCACAGCGCGTTCAGAAGGGTCAGTGCAGCAGAGAGGAAGAAGGCGACCTGCCACCCGCCGAGGTGGCCGAGCGCCGTGCCGAGCGGGATGCCGAGCGCGAGCGACACCGGGGTGCCTGCAAGAGCGATCGCGACCGCACGTCCCTGACGTCCCTCAGGGGCGAGTGCTGCCGCATACCCGCCGAGCAGCGGCCACACCATCGCCGTGCCCAGTCCGGCGATGAATCGGATCGTCATCATGAGCGGGTAGCCGTCGGTGAGGGCGGTGGCCGTGTTCGCCACGGCGACGGTGAGGAGGCCGATCATCAGCACACGCCTGCGCGGCAAGCGCGCGGTCAGCCGAGCGAGCGGGATGGCGCCCAGCGCGGTGGCGAGGGCGTAGATCGTCACGGTCTGGCCGGTGAGGGCGATGCTCTCGTGCAGGGTGCTGCTCATCTCGGGCAGCAGGCCCGCGGGCAGCGCCTCGGTCAGGATGCTGACGAAGCCGCTGAGGAAGAGACCGAAGAGGGCACGGCCGGGAAGCCGCGGCGTCGCAACAGGGCGCGTGTTCGAGAGGGTTTTCGTGTCGATAGTCATGAGAGTTCAGAGCCTTTACGTCGAGGTAGGCCCAGTGTGCGCGCGGCCGGAAAGGTTACCCAGACCTCTGCTTTTCGTACCTTTGCGGTGAGTACCACCAGCAGGGACAGGCTCAGCGGCGGGGTCGCGCGAGCGCAGCGGGATACTGAGTCCATGACGACTCGGACGGGCGATGACCAGCCGCTGGACGCCAAGGTCGAGCTCAGCGAGTTCCTGCGCACGCGCCGGGCGCGCCTGAAGCCCGACGATGTCGGCGTGCAGTCCTACGGCCGACGGCGACGCGTACCGGGGCTGCGCCGCGAGGAGCTGGCCCAGCTGGCAGGTGTGTCGGTGACCTATTACACGCGGCTCGAGCAAGGCAACGCCAGCAATGTCTCCGCCGAAGTGTTGGAGGCGATCGCTCGTGCTCTGCGTCTCTCGGAGTCCGAGCGCGCGCACCTGTTCCACCTTGCCAAGCCGCAGCCGACGTCGCGGAGAAGGTCAGCACCCAAGCAGCAGCGTGTCCGGCCGGGGCTGGCGCAGATGCTCGATCTCATGGCGGGCGTGCCCGCGTACATCTGGGGACGACGAACCGACATCCTCGCCTGGAACCAAGCGGCCGGCGCAGTGTTCGGCTCTTTCATGGAGCGGCCGGCGCAGCAGCGCAACTGGGCACGGATCGTCTTCCTCGATCCGGACGCAAGAGACTTCTTCGCGGACTGGAACACCAAAGCGTTCGAGGTCGTCGGGCAGTTGCGACTGGACGCAGGGATGCACGGCGATGACCCGCTTCTTGCCTCTCTCATCGGGGAGTTGTCGATGGCAAGCGCCGACT
>JBQCJQ010000664.1:0-3725 GCA_051952615.1 Humibacter sp. | reverse complement strand
GATCACCGGCAGGTACGCGAGAACGCTGTAGAAGCCCTTCATGCGCTTCACCTCGCTCATCAGCACAGCGGCGACGAGCGGGATCGGGTAGCCGAAGAGCAGCGCGAGCACGGCGAAGTAGGCGGTGTTGCGGATGGCCGTCCAGAACAGCGGGTCGTTGAAGACCGCGACGAAATTGTTCCAGCCGACGAAGGTCGCCGGGGTGACCAGGTTCGTCTTCTGAAAGCTCATCACCACCGCTTCGACGATCGGCGTCCAGGAGAAGACGCCGAAGATGATCAGCAGCGGTAGGAGGAACAGCAGAGTGGTGAGCCCGCCGCGCCGCACCCACGTGATCGGGTTGTGTCTGCGCTTCGGGCGTTCGGGGCGCACGGCCCCTTCGGGTCTGACTGCGGTGTCAACGGTCATGGATGCCGGCTCTCACATGGAGGCATGCCGTCGGGTCGTCGGACCAGGTGGTCGACGACCCGACGGATGCCGATTCGTTCTTCTGGACTTTTCGGGCTACTGGCCGTCGGCGTCGATCAAGGCCTGGACCTTGGAGTCGACACCCTTCAAGAGCGCGTCGACATCGGCGTTCTTGTCGGTCAACACCGCTTGCACGACCGGGTCGAGGGCGCCGTACAGATCCTGCGTGTGTGCGGGCGGCTCCGGCACGATCTGCTGGTTCCAGATGCCGTCGGTGAACGACTTGACGTTCTCGGGCGGAACGTTCACGTAGGGCTTGATCCACTCCTGGTTCTGCTCCCAGATGCTCTTGTTGAAGACCGGAAGCGTCGGAGCGCCGACAGCTTGGTTCCCGGCCGCGAGCGTCTTGGCATTGTTCACCGCCGACGTCTTGTCGACCGTCGGATCGGTGCGGTAGAAGTTGATCCACTTCACCGCGGCCGCGACCTGCTCCGGCGTGTCCTTCACGTTCACGACGTCGACGTTGCCGCCGGACAGGATGCCCGCCTTGGAGCCCGACGCGATCGGGAAGGTCGTCACGCCGTACTTCTTCTGGTCGAACCCGTTGGCCTGCATGAGGGAGCCGACGACGTCGGATCCGCTCATGTACATCGCGATCTTGCCCGACGCGAAGCCCTGGTTGATGCCCGACCAGTCCCAGATGAAGTTGCTGCCCATGGAGTTGTCGTCCCAGCGCAGCTTCTTCAGCCATGCGAGGGCGTCCTTCGTCTGGGCGTTGTCGGTGTCGACAGTCACCTTGCCGTCGGAGCCGACCTTCTCCAGCCTGCCGCCGAGAGCCTGGGTGGCGGTCGCGAGCTCCCATCCGCCGTTGTTGCCGCTGGTCATCTGCATGTAGCCGGCGACCCCCGGCACCTTCTGCGAGATGATCTTGGCATCCTGCTCGATCTCGTCGAGGGTCGTCGGCGGCTTGTTCGGGTCGAGTCCGGCCTTCGTGAAGATGTCGCGGTTGTACGACAGTGCCATCGCGTACGGACCCCACGGGATGCCGTAGATCTGGCCGTTGCTTCCCGTTGCGACGTCGAGAACGGTCTTGTTCCACTCGTCGGCGGTCGCCGTCTGCTTGAAAGGCTTGGTGATGTCGGCGAGCTGGCCGTTGTTGGCGAGCGTCTTCGAGTCGGTGAACGGCACGTTGAAGACGTCGGGCAGCGTTCCGCCGGCCAGCTCGGCTGCGAAGGTCGTTCCCGTCCACTGGTACTCGATCGCCTTGACGTCGATGTTCGGGTACTTCTTCTCGAACTGCGAGACGCGCTGACTCAGCGCCTGCAGCGCCTCCTTCGTCGCGCCGGGCAGAACAGGCGCAACGACGATGTGCACCTTGTTGTCGCCGCTTCCGCTGCTCGACGAGCATCCGCTCAGGATGCCGACGCCGGCCAGGGCCACGGTGGCGAGCACCGCGATCTTTCCTGGTGACTTCATTGTCATGTTCCTTTCGAGGTGTTCCATTCGGTGTGTCGTGCTTCTCCGGCCTTGGGCGTCAGGCGCGGATCTCCGGCGGCTCGAGCTGTGTTCGTAGCCATGCCGTGGAGTCTGGGGGCAGCTTCCCGCTGTCGAGGGGGCTGCTGGAGAGCAGGATTCCGCCGTTCTCCGGCAGCTCGACGCTCTCGGCGGAGAGGTTCGTGACGCTGAGGAAGTCCGGTCCTCTGTCGAAAGCGAGCACGTCGGCTCCGAGCTCTCGCCACGAGAAGGTGGTGTCGGATGTCGCATTCAGCGCCTTGCGCACGCGAAGCGCCTGCCGGTACAGCCACAGCATCGACGAGGGGTCCGCCTGCTGCGCCTGCACGGTCAGCGACGCCCAGCTCTCCGGCTGGGGCAACCAGGGCTGCGCGTCGGACAGGGCGGGGCTGAACCCGAACGGCGGTGTCGTGCCGCTCCACGGAAGCGGCACTCGGCATCCGTCGCGACCCGGGTCCACCCCGCCCGAACGGAAGTGCATCGGGTCCTCGAGCAGCTCGGCCGGCAGGTCCTCGACCTCGGGAAGCCCGAGCTCGTCGCCCTGATAGATGTACAGCGCGCCGGGCAGCGCGGCAGTCAGGAGGGCCGCGGCTCTCGCTCTGCGTCGGCCGAGCGCGAGGTCGGTAGGGATGCCCGCGCGCTTCTTGAGGAAGGCGAACGACGTGTCGGCTCGCCCGTATCGGGTCACGGGGCGGGTGACGTCGTGGTTGGAGAGCACCCAGGTCGACGGGGCACCGACGGGGGCGTGCGCGGTGAGGGTCGCGTCGATGGAGTCGCGTAGCTCACGGGCATCCCACGGCCGTGCGAGGAAGTCGAAGTTGAACGCCGTGTGCAGCTCGTCGCTGCGCAGGTACTTCGCGAACCTGTCGATGTCGGGCAGCCAGATCTCGCCGACCAGCACCCGGGTGCCCGGGTAGGAGTCCGCAATGCGCCGCCAGCTGCGGTAGATGTCGTGCAGCTCGTCGCGGTCCTGGGTCGGATGCCCGCCTGGGCGAGGACTCTCGGGAACCTCTGGCAGGTCGCCGTCCTTCACCAGAAGGGCCGCCGAGTCGATGCGAACGCCGCCGACTCCTCGGTCGAACCAGAACCTCAGCACGTCCTCGTGCATGCGCCGGACGTCGGGGTGGTTCCAGTTGAGGTCGGGCTGCTCCGGGGTGAAGAGATGCAGGTACCACTCCCCTGGCGTCCCGTCGGGGTTCGTGGTGCGCGTCCAGGTCTCGCCGGAGAAGCTCGACTCCCAGCCGGTCGGCATCGTCGAGCCATCCGGTCCCTTGCCGGGGTGGAACCAGAAGCGCTCGCGCTCCGGGGAGCCGGGGCCCGCGGCCAGCGCGGCCTGGAACCACGGATGCTGATCGGAGATGTGGTTCGGGACGATGTCGATGATGGTTCGGATGCCCAGCGCCAGGGCATCCCGAATGAGACCCTCTGCCTCCGCAAGTGTTCCGAACCGCGGGTCGATCGACCGGTAGTCCGCGACGTCGTAGCCGCCATCGGCGAGCGGCGACTCGTACCACGGGGTGAACCAGATGGCATCGATGCCGAGGTCCTTCAGGTAGCCGAGGTGCCTGCGGACGCCCGCCAGGTCGCCGACTCCATCGCCGTTCGCATCGGCGAAGCTGCGCGGATAGATCTGGTAGATGGCTGCACTGCGCCACCAGAGCGGGTCGGAGACCGACGGCGCGGGGAGTGCGGCCTCCTCGACTGAGGCGGCGTCGAGGGCGGTGTCGACCTCGAGCTGGTCGGCTACGGAGGAGAGGTCCACTGATGGAGCCTTTCTGGCGCGGCGGCACGCGTCAGAAAGGCGA
>JBQCJQ010000663.1:0-2210 GCA_051952615.1 Humibacter sp. | reverse complement strand
GCCTGCTCCGCCACGATCCGAGGGATGACGGTTCGCGCATTCAACCGCGCCGATTCGGCTCAGGGCTTGGGCATCCCCAGCGACCTGCCACCGACGAACCACCCGGCGATCCATCCGCCCAGGTACTCGAACACGCTTCGGGAGGCGACGAGCTCGCGACGGCGTGCTTCGCGGATGAAGCGGAAGGTGCGAGCGAGCCGGCGTCGTCTGCCGTAGAGCGCGACCAGCTGCCGCATCTCCGGGGTGTCCGCCGCGCGCAGCGCGAGCGTCTCGACCATGAGCTGGCGCCATCCGACGGAGACCTTGAACACCGACCTCGCTACGGCCTTCGGGCCGTGCCCGCCCTCGTAACGGTCCGAGATCGAGCGAACGGTGGCCCAACTCGACGCGGGACGGATGCGGCCCTCGTCCGACAGCATCTCGCCGATCACGTTGCCGCCGTGCTGCACGTAGTCCTGCACGACATCGGGGGTGACGAGCGTTCCCGACTGGGTCGATGCGCAGAGCGCGAGCCAGTGATCGTGCACCTCCGACGGCGTCGACATGCGGGGAAACGGAAGAGCGACCGAGAGCACGTCGCGGCGCAGCACGCAGATGCCGCCGGTGAACTGATTGGTGAGCGTGAAATAGGGAGCGGCCAGGTCGAGGCGACCGGTGTCGGGTGAGATGACCCGACCGGAGGGATACTCGACGATTCGTGCCTGGCCGGAGACCAGCGAGTGCGTCGCGAGATGGGGAAGGAGTGTCTCGAGCTTCTGCGGCAGCCAGTAGTCGTCCTGATCGCTGAGCGCGATCCAGGTGGACTCGGGTGCCGCCGCAGCAACGACGCGTTCGAAGTTGGCGTAGAAGCCGACGCGCTCCTCGAACCCGATCACGCGGAACCGGTCGTCGCCAGGAACCGACTCCTCGACGAGCGCTCGCACGGTGTCCGGGTTCCCGTCAGCGGAGATCAGGCATTCGAAGTCTCGGTGGGTCTGATCCCTGATGGATCTCAGCTGACGAGCGAAGAGCTCAGGGTCGGGGTTGTAGGCGGCCATGGCCACGGTGCCGAAGCCGGCATGGTCATCCATCGTGCTCCTGTGTCGGGCTGAGTCTCGCGGCGGTTCGCGCCAGGAGAGCCCGTAGACTCTGGTGGTCCGAAACTCGAGGGAAGACCAGTGGCCCGGCGCGCACTCATCAGTATCTCAAAGCGGATCGCCGGTTTCGCTGTTCCCGTGGCGGCGAGCACGGTGCTCGGCCTCGTCACCATTCCGCTGCTCGTCCGTTCGCTGGGCGCCGCCGAGTGGGGCTCCCTCGCTGTCGTGCAGGCGACGGCTCAGCTGGTGGGCATCATGGTCGCCTTCGGATGGGGAGCGACGGGGCCGTCGTCCGTAGCCGCGACCGCGAAGGCGGATCGGCCCGAGCTCTATGCCGGATCACTGGTCACGCGCTCGTACCTCTTCGTGATCGGCGTCGTGGTCAGCGGCGTCGTGCTCTCCTTCCTGACCAGGGGCGACGTGACGGTCGCGTTCGTCGGCTCGGCGACCTATCTGCTGCCGTTCCTCGGCGCGAGCTGGTACTTCGTCGGCGAGGCACGTCCGTGGCGTCTCTTCTTCTGCGACTCGCTGCCCACGCTCGCCGGCACCCTTCTCGGGCTCGTCGCCGCGGTGACGACCCACAGCCTGATCGCCTTCCTCGTCGTGCAGGCGGCAGGCAGCCTCGTCGCCGTTCTCATCGACGCGTTCGTCGTGCTGCGCGGCTCGGGAGCAGACATCCGGGGCAAGGCATCGCCGCGGGCGGTGATGGCAAGCCTTGCGGGCCAGCGTCACGCGGTAACCAGCGCGCTCACCTCCGGCCTCTACGTGAACCTGCCGCTGCTCTCGATCCAGATCTTCCTGCCGGGGTTCGTGCCGGTGTACGCCCTCGCGGACCGTTTTTTCCGGTACGCGAACGTGGCATTCTCACCCGTTCAGCAGTTCTTGCAGGGTTGGGTCCCGGAAGCAGGCGAACAGCACTCCTACGTTCGGATGCGGCATGCCACCTGGGCGGGATTCGGGTTCGGTCTGGTCGGCGGGGCCCTCGTCGCGTTCCTCACCCAGCCGCTCGCGCTTCTGCTGTCCGGCGGCGAGATTGTGGTGCCGCTCTCGCTGAGCATCCCGCTCGGCACGGCCTTCGTCTTCGTGGCGTCCTCCGCGGTGATCGGCTACGCCTGTCTGGTCCCGGTCGGCCGG
>JBQCJQ010000662.1:0-4087 GCA_051952615.1 Humibacter sp. | reverse complement strand
ACGCGGTTCGACCACGCGAGTCGGCGCCCGGGGACGAGGCGCGGCCGGCTCCCCGTGCCTGGCGTCTCGCGCTGGAGCACATCGAGTCGCTGCTGCTTGCCGGCGAGCTGAACCCGGGCGACCACCTCCCGCCGGAGCGTCAACTGGCCGCCGACCTCGGTGTCGCTCGCTCGTCCGTGCGCGAGGCGATCAGGGTTCTCGAGGTGCTCGGGCTGGTGCGCACGGCCACCGGGAGCGGCCCGAACGCGGGCGCGGTCATCGTGGCGGCGCCCAGCGGCGGGCTGGTCGCGGTGATGCGACTGCAGGTCGCGGCCCAGGGATTTCCCGTCGCGGATGTCGTCGAGGCGCGACTCGTCGTGGAACCCGCCATCGCCGCGCACCTGGCGGCACGTCCGGAGCGCGACCTGACACAGGCATCCACTCTGCTCGACGCCATGGACGTTCCCGAACTCGAGCCGGCAGAGTTCCTCGCCCTCGACGCGAGGTTCCATCTTGCGCTGGCGGAGGCGTCGGGAAACACAGTGCTGAGTTCGACGATGGCGGGCCTTCGCGACTCGATCGAGGGATACGTACTGGCCG
Source organism: Humibacter sp. (assembly GCA_051952615.1). Classification (GTDB taxonomy): domain Bacteria; phylum Actinomycetota; class Actinomycetes; order Actinomycetales; family Microbacteriaceae; genus Humibacter. The sequence continues at coordinate 3,508 of JBQCJQ010000662.1, read as the reverse complement.
CGGTGCCGAACCTTCCGTCGTGGTGGGCCACCTCGGCGAGGCTGCGATCCGAGCATCGGGGAATCGTGGAGGCCATCCACGATGGTGACGCGGCGGATGCCGCACGCCGCGTCCGCGCACACGTCGCCGGGTACTACGCCGAGTCCCGCATCACAGACCCAGACACATAGACAGACCCAGACCCGGAACAGAGCCGAAGGAGAATCACATGGTCGAGAGACAGTTCCCCAACGTGCGCGAACTCGCGCAGCTGATGCAGTTCAAGAAGCCGGAGCTGAGCGCGAGGAAGCGGCGGCTGGACTCCGCGTACACGATCTACGACCTGCGCAAGATCGCGCAGCGCCGTACCCCGAAGGCCGCGTTCGACTACACCGACGGCTCGGCCGAGAGCGAGATCAGCCTCGCCCGGGCGCGCCAGGCGTTCGAGGATGTGGAGTTCCACCCGGACATCCTGCGACCGGCGGTCGACGTCGACACATCGGTGCAGATCCTCGGCGGCCCCTCGTCGCTGCCGTTCGGCATCGCCCCGACGGGCTTCACCCGCCTGATGCAGACCGAGGGCGAGATTGCCGGCGCCTCGGCTGCCGGTGCTGCAGGCATCCCGTTCACCCTCTCGACTCTCGGGACCACGTCGATCGAGGATGTCAAGGCAGCCAACCCCAACGGACGCAACTGGTTCCAGCTGTACGTGATGCGCGACCGCGAGATCTCGTACGGGCTCGCGCGCCGTGCCGCGGCTGCGGGGTTCGACACCCTCATGTTCACCGTCGACACCCCGATCGCCGGTGCCCGACTGCGTGACAAGCGCAACGGCTTCTCGATCCCGCCGCAGCTCACGCTCGGCACCGTTATCAACGCCATCCCGCGCCCGTGGTGGTGGATCGACTTCCTCACCACGCCTCCGCTCGAGTTCGCATCGCTCTCCTCGACCGGCGGGACCGTCGGCGACCTGCTCGACGCCGCGATGGACCCCACGATCAGCTACGACGATCTCGCGGTCATCCGCGACCTGTGGCCCGGCAAGATCGTCATCAAGGGCGTGCAGAACGTCGAGGACTCCAAGAAGCTCATCGACCTGGGCGTCGACGGCATCATCCTGTCCAACCACGGCGGACGCCAGCTCGACCGCGCCCCTGTGCCCTTCTGGCTGCTGCCCGACGTCGTGCGCGAGGTCGGCAAGGACGCGACGATCATGGTCGACACGGGAATCATGAACGGTGCGGATGTCGTGGCCTCCGTCGCCCTCGGCGCAAAGTTCACCCTCGTCGGGCGCGCCTACCTCTACGGCCTGATGGCCGGCGGGCGTCAGGGCGTCGACAAGACCATCGACATCCTCGCCACCCAGCTGCGCCGCACCATGCGCCTGCTCGGGGTCTCCTCGCTCGAGGAACTGAACCCGTCGCACGTCACGCAGCTGGCACGCCTCGTGCCGGTGTCGCGCGCGGCGGCGGAGGTGGCGGATGCCTCACCGGCCCGCCCCCGCACGTCCAGCGCTCGCACCACGAGCACCCGCACCCGCTCGGCCGCCGCGAAGCCGGCCACGACGAAGGCCGCAAGCACGACGAAGGCCGCCAAGGGCGCCTGACCACCTGCGCACCCCCTCGCCGCGGGTTGAGGAACCAGCGGAGGCGGTGAACCGAACCGCCGCTCATCTCGTGTCATGAAGGATCGATACCCGATCGACGCCGCAAGGCGTCACACTGAACACGAGGCGAGACGACGGGAGACGGCATGACGGCTGACGACGCGGCCCTCTTGCGCGCCTTGCACGACGAGCACGCTCCGGCGCTCTGGCGCTACGTCGTGCACCTCACCGGCGACCCCGCGCAAGCGGACGACATCGTGCAGGAGACGCTGCTGCGCGCGTGGCGCAAGCCGAGCGTTCTCGATCAGAGCGAGTCATCCGCCCGTGCCTGGCTGTTCACGGTCGCGCGCAACCTCGTGATCGACGGCGCCCGCAGCGCCAGGCACCAGCACGAGATCACCACGGACGCTGTCCCGGATGCCGCGACGGCCGACGACACCGACGCCCGCCTCGACTCGTGGCTGGTCGCCGACGCCCTCTCGACGCTCTCGCTCGAGCACCGCGCCGTCGTGGTGCACGCGTACTACGGCGGGCGATCGACGAAGGAGATCGCGGGCATGCTCGGCATCCCGGAAGGAACCGTGAAGTCCCGCATGCACTACGGGCTGCGAGCACTGCGTCTCGCACTGCAGGAGAAGGGGGTGACCAGATGAGCGACCGCGACATCAGAGAGCGTGCCGCAGGCGACCGATTCGCCGACTGGGACGCCGCCTACGTTCTCGGCGCTCTGCCGCCCGCCGATCGCCGAGCGTACGAGGAGCATCTCGCTGACTGCCCGGCGTGCTCCGCCGCGCTGAGCGATCTGGCCGGCATTCCCGGCCTGCTCAGCACGCTCAAGCACGATGAGGCGCTCGGCCTGCTCGACGAGGCGGAACCGGATGCCCCGAACCTGCTTCCCTCGCTGGTGCGCAAGGTCAACCGCCGTCGGCATCTGCGCCGCTGGTCGGCGGCGGGGGCCGTCCTCGCGGCAGCGATCATCGCTGCGGTGATCGCCTTCGTCACGCCGGCACTGTTCACGGGCCCGGTGACGGCTTCGGTGGCGACGAGCCTGCAGCAGGTGGGACCGCAGTCGCCGACATCCAACGAGCTCAGCGCCGACGTCACGCTCACCCCGAAGAAGTGGGGCACTTCCATCGACATGGTCTGCTGGTGGAAGGAATATGCGGAGACGACCCCGTCCGCACAGGCGAAGCGGTGGGGCTACGGGCTCTGGGTCATCGCACGCGACGGAACGACGGACCGGGTCTCAACCTGGACGGCCGGCCCCGGCGACGTGGTGAGGACGACCGACTCGACGTCGATCCCGGTGAAGGACATCACCCGCATCGAGCTGCGCACTCTCGCCACCGGAAAGGTGCTCCTCGCCACCTCGGTGACCCCGAGCAGCGCCCCGACGCCGGCTCCCACCGGTTGAGTCGCTCAAGCAAACAGCTCCCGCAAGATCTCGATCATGCGCACGTCATCCTCGACGCCGCCGCCCTCGTGTCCGTTGTACGGCCACACGTCGATCTCCTTGGATGCCCCTGCGTACGCGTTGAACGCGCCGAAGACGGTCGAGGGAGGGCAGATCTCGTCCATCAGCGCGGTCGTGAACCAGGCTGGCGCTGTGGCGCGTTTGGCGAAGTTCACGCCGTCGAAGTAGCTGAGCACGTCGTGCACTGAGGCGACGCTGTTGCGGTGCACGGCGAGGTACTTGCCGATCTCCTTGTACGGGAACCCGTCGGTGATCACGGATGCCCTCGCGAAGTCGCACAGGACCGGCACCCGCGGGAACGCGCCAGCGAGGTCGGGCACCAGCCCGGCCACCGCAAGGGTGATCCCCCCGCCCTGGCTGCCGCCTGCCACCACGACGCGGGACGCATCGACGACATCCAGCGACCTCGCCGCCTCGACCGCACGCACGGCATCCGTGAACAGACGACG
>JBQCJQ010000661.1:0-2132 GCA_051952615.1 Humibacter sp. | reverse complement strand
CATCACCGTCTGGTGCGCATCGTGCGTGTCGTTCGCGGACAGATGGGACTCTCGTTCGAGATCTCGCCCGCGTTCGACTACGCGCGCCGCAAGCACACCATGGAGATCACCGACGAGGGCGTCGTGTACGCCTCCGGAGACGAGCAGCTCACGGTGCACATGGCGGGCAGCCTGCTCGACGAGCTGACGCTCGAGCAGAGCGACGGACCGAACGGGCCGCGGCTCCGGGCATCCGGAACGCTGAAGGTCGGAGACCTCGGCGGGGGCATCCTCGAGTTCGGCCCGGTCGGGCCGCCGCGGCGCTTCACCGTGGAGGAGGGGCGCCGCCTGTTCGACGAGACCGTCGGATTCTGGCGAGGCTGGCTCGGGCAGTCCACCTACCGCGGACGGTGGCGCGAGCAGATCAACCGCTCGGCGATCACGCTGAAGCTGCTCACCTACGCACCCTCGGGTGCGCTCGTGGCGGCACCGACCGCCGGTCTGCCTGAGCAGGTCGGCGGTGAGCGCAACTGGGACTACCGCTACACCTGGATCCGCGACGCGTCGTTCTCCGTGTCGGCTCTGCTCGGCCTCGGCTTCGTGAGCGAGGCTCGCTCGTACATCGACTGGCTCTCCGATCGGATGCACGAGCACGTCGGCTCGGGGTCCGGTCCGCTGAAGATCATGTACCGGGTGGACGGCTCGTCGGACCTCGAGGAGGAGTCCCTCGACAACATGACCGGGTATCGCGGGTCGAAGCCGGTGCGCATCGGGAACGGCGCGTCGGATCAGCTGCAGCTCGACATCTACGGCGAGGCGCTCGACGCCGTCTACTTCGCGGACAAGCACGGCGTCAGCATCGGCCACCAGACCTGGACCGAGCTGTCGGCGATGCTCGACTGGCTCACGGAGCACTGGGACCAGCCCGACGAGGGCGTGTGGGAGACCAGAGGCGGGCGACAGAACTTCACGTACGCACGCATCAACTCCTGGGCGGCGTTCGACCGGGGCATCCGTCTGGCCACCGCGCACGGACGTCCTGGGAACATCGAGCAGTGGACGATCGAGCGCGACAAGATCTACGACCAGGTGATGACGCGCGGATGGAACGAGAAGCGGGGAGCCTTCACGCAGCACTACGCGACGGACGTGCTCGACGCATCCGTTCTGCGCATGGTCACGGTGGGCATGATCGCGGCGGATGACCCGATGTGGTCATCCACTCTCGCGGCGATGGAGCAGGAGCTCGTCTCCGACAGCCTCGTCTACCGCTACAACCCCTCGGCGTCGCCGGACGGACTCCGCGGATCGGACGGCACGTTCTCGCTGTGCACGTTCTGGTACGTCGAGTCGCTGGCCCGGGCGGGACGTCTCAACGATGCGCGCCTCACGTTCGAGAAGATGCTCACGTACTCCAGCAGCCTCGGTCTCTATGCAGAGGAGATCGGCCTCACCGGCGAGCAGCTCGGCAACTTCCCGCAGGCTTTCACGCACCTGTCGCTCATCAACGCGGCCCTCGTGCTCGACAGGGCGCTCGACGCGGCGCCCGGCAGGCACCCGTAAATCCCGCAGGTTGAGGAGCACGCGGCGTGCTCCTCAACCCACGGGATTGCGCACTCGATGCGCTATTGCGTCGCGACCGCGAACACGTGGATCGAGGCGTTGGTCGGCAGTGTCACCGTCGCCACCGTCTTGCCCGCGGTGAGCGGGATCGAGTTGTAGAACACCCGGTAGGCGTACGCCGAGTCGCCGTAGCCGGTCGGGGTGTTGCGTCCCTGGGTGGAGATGGCCACCTGCGAGCCGAACTCGGTCGCCGACGAGAACGACCAGTTCGGGAATCCGACCTGGCCGGTCGAGGTGGTGCCGTCGGTGTAGGCGACGGTCACCGTGCCCTGCACGTCGCCGGCCTCAGAGCCGAGGAATGCGAGCTTCGTGCCCGAGCCGGTCATCACGACGGTCTGACCGTTGGCCTGAACATTGTCATTCGTTCCGGCGGCCGCGGACGGCCACGTGAATGACGCTCCGCCGAAGTTCACCGTGCTGCCCGGCGTGACGCCGACGGACTGCAGCTGCTCAGCAGAGAAGCTGTTGCCGGTTCCGTCGAAGTCGCCGTCCGCGTAGTTCGTCGAGTCGGTGATGCCCACGTTGTTGAA
>JBQCJQ010000660.1:0-8311 GCA_051952615.1 Humibacter sp. | reverse complement strand
CGTCTAGGTCACCCTCGAAGAGGATCGTCGATCTATCGCAGCCACATGTTGGACCTGCCGGACCGATCATGACGTGACCTGATCGGTCCGGCGGCGGGCTCGGGCGTTGCGGAGGTTGGCGATGTTCCCGCAGGTACGGGAGTCGTGCCAGACGGCGCTGGAGTTGCGGGAACTGTCCCAAAAGGCGACCCGGCACTCGGGATTGCGGCATACTTTCACCCGCGACCATTCCCCGGTCACCTGCGCCACGTAGACGGTGAGCAGGATCCGTTCACGAAGGCTCTCCGCGTTCTCGGAACCGAGGGAAACGGTTCCGTCCGCGGTGAGTCGGACGGGAACGGAGGTCGATATCTCGTCGCCTGTCACCGGCTCGGCGGGGGTGTCGTGGTCACGACGGATGAGCGCTGCCCGGAGCGCATCGCGCAGATCGTGCAGCTGGAGAAGCCCAGGCTGATCTGTCGGAGCGCCCACCGATTCCAACCAGGCTGCGGCCGTATCGGGGGCATCCAGCAGATCGGGCGAGGCGGCCCCGTTCTTCGGCACCGCCGCGGTGTTGAGCAAGCTCTGCACCACCGCGAGTTCGCCCGGCGCCTCGACGACTCCAAACCTGCTGACCACAGCACACTCCTGATAGATAGACATGACCGACTGGGAAACGATCCCAGGCTCGTGTCCGGTCTAGCGCCCACCTTAGCAACAACTCTGTGATATTGACAGGAGTAAAACATGTATGCTCATGTCAATCGAGATTATGAAAGGGCGAACGGATGACGACGTATTTGGGTAGTGGTGAGGTGAGCACGCATCGCACCGACTACACCCCGGAGTGGTTGGGGAAGCTGGCCGACGACGTGACACTGGAAGCGGCGGTGATGAACGGCATCGCGACCGGTCCGGAGGCTGTGCGGGCGATCCTCGGGTTCGCTCGGACGCTGTACGACTACCAGGAGTTCAACGTCATCGGACGGTACGGCGAGAACGACTTTGTCGAGGACTACGTGGCCACCGTGCGGGGTCAGGCACCAATCGGCAGCGTCGTCGTGATCCGGTACAACGACGTCGGCCTGGTGTCGAACATTGTGATCAACCACCGGCCGCTCTCATCGGTGCTTCTGTGGTCGGGCATCATGTCCGACCACTTCGCCGACACCGAGTACGCGAAATTCTTCCTGCAGCCGGCCGAACTCGAGAAGGCGCGCAGAGTGGAGGCGAGCCGATGAACGGCGAGCTGCAGCACGACGTCCACGTGTCGGCGATGGTGCCAGCCGCCGGCAAACCGCTTGCCGACGGATCGCCCTCGCAATGGTCACCCATCTCTCACGCCCTCATCTACGGGACGAGCGAAGCGCTCGTGACCGACCCGCCGATCACCCGCGCACAAGCGGATGACCTGATCGTGTGGGTGCGCGACCACCACGTCGGCCTTCGGTACATCTACATCACCCACGGGCACGCCGACCACTGGTTGACCACCAACTACGTCCAGGCCGCATTCCCCGACGCGCAGGTGGTCACAAGTAAGGCGGTCCTCGACCACATCGCCTCCGAGACCCCGGATGGTGGTGTGCCCGGCCTATGGAGCACCCTGTTCGGTGATGCCGTGCCGGGCGCGCCGGTCACGGTGAACGGGACGCCGTTCCCGACCGATGGCCTGCGCCTGGACGAGCAGGAGATCTTCGCGCACGAGGTAGGGCACTCCGACACTGACGACACGTCGATCCTGCACGTGCCCTCGCTCGAGCTCGTGGTCGCCGGCGATGTGGTTTACAACAACGTGCACCAGTACGTTGCCGAGGGGCGAGACGGTGGGCTCGAGAAGTGGCGCACCGCGATCGACCAGGTGGCGGCACTCGCGCCGCAGCACGTCGTCTCCGGCCACAAGGACCCGTCCCGTTCCGACCTGCCATCCGACATCGACGAGACGCTCCGTTACCTCGACGCGGCCACGGAGGTCATCGAGGAGAGCGCCGACCGGGCCGGCTTCTACGCTGCGATGGCGGCCCGCTATCCGGAGCGGGTGAACCCGTACACGATCTGGCTGTCCGCCCTGCGGCTCTACCCCGAGTAAGGATCCTGATGAGAGTCCTCGTGATCGGTGCCGGCGCCGTCGGCGGGTACTTCGGTGCCCGCCTCGCGCAAGCCGGGCTCGACGTCACCTTCCTGCTCCGTCCCGAGCGTGCCGACCAGGTCCGGGAACACGGACTTGTCATCCGGGCTGTCGGGGGTGAGCAGATCCGCACTTCGCCCGCCGTGGTCACCACGGATGGGATCGACCAGCCGTTCGACGTGATCCTGCTCGCGGTGAAGGGGACGGCGTTGGATGCCGCCATCGCTGACATCGCGCCGACGGTGGGGCCAAGCTCCGTCGTGCTGCCTGTGCTGAACGGGATCCGCCACCTGGACGTCCTTCGGGAGTGGTTCGGGCCCGAGCGGATCCTGGGCGGGGTGTGTCTAGTCGCCACCGAGCGCGGGGCTGACGGGACCATCACGCAGATCGCACCCGGCGCCACACTCGTATTCGGGGAACTCGATGGCTCGATCACCGACCGTGCCCGCGCACTGGTCGCCCTGTTTGCGCCGGCCGAGTTCGACAGCGCTCTCTCGGAGACGATCGAGCAGGACATGTGGGAGAAGTGGTTCTTCATGGCCGCGGGCGGCGCGGCAACCGTCCTCCTCGGCGGTGTCGCGGGTGAAATCACCGCCGTCCCGAACGGTCGCAGCCTCGTGCAGGGCATCATCGAGGAGACGTCCGCCGTCATCGAGGACCGGGGGTATCCGATCCGACCGGCTGCGTTGAAGCGCGTCTCTGGTGCGCTGCTGAGCGAGGGGTCTCCGTTCACCACGTCGATGTACCGTGACCTCGTCGCCGGTCGCTCGACCGAGGTTGAGCCCATCCTCGGTGACCTCATCGACCGGATGCAGAGCCGCGGCGTCCCGGTGCCGCTGCTGGAGGCCGCGACGGTCCGACTGCGCGTACACGAGGCTCAGCTCAAGGCGGCCTCGGGCCGCCAGACAGGAGATGCTGGACAATGATCGACATCGAGACCCTGCGACTCCGGCTCTACCGACAACTCCTCGATGAGGGCCGCGTTGCCTCGAGCGACGACATCGCCACCGAGCTCGGTGTCACCCCGCCGGAAGCCGTGGCCGCGTTCCGGGAGCTCGCCGCCGACCGGCACATCGTTCTTGACGACAAGGGCGGGATCGTGCTGGCGCACCCGTTCGCGACCCGCGACTTCGGCTTCTCGGTCAAGAGCGCCACGACCCTGTGGTGGGGAGGCTGCGCCTGGGACTCGTTCGCCATCCCGCACCTCGTACCGGCTGCGGCGCCGACCCTGATCGCGACCACCTGCCCAGCCTGCGGGACCGCGCACGCCTGGAACGTGAACCGCGACCAGCCTCCCGTCGGTGACCAGGTGGCCCACTTCCTGGTCCCGATGGCGCATGTCTGGGACGATGTGATCCACGCGTGCGAGAACCAGAGCATCTTCTGCAACGAGGAATGCGTCGACCGGTGGCTCGCCGCGACCGGCAACACCAAGGGCGCCGTGTTCTCCCTCACAGCCGTGTGGAACCTGGCCTCCGACTGGTATACCGGACGACTCAACCCCGGATACCGGCGCCGCGAACCAGTCGAAGCCGCTGCCTACTTCCGCAGTGCAGGCCTCGCGGGCCCTTTCTGGGGCAACTAGAGACCCACCTTCCGCCGCTACTCGGCAGGTGGTGCCACGAGGCCCATGAAGACTGCGGAGATGAGCCTGCGCCCCTGAGCAATTCCAGAATCGTTGTCCGCGACCCGCCACAGGAAGCTCATCAACATGATGATGTCGGCCGGATCGTGGCCCGGAGCGATAGTGCCTTCGGCAACACATGCGTCGACAAGCTTCCCAGCGGCTTGACTTGCCGGCCCCCAGGATTGGGCGACCATCTGTTGTGCGGCGGCGGAATGCAGCGCGTCCCCGAGGCCATGTTTGATGCGGATGTAGCCAGCCAACGTCTCGAACCACTCGATAAAGGCGGCCTTCGCGGAATTGTTCCTGGCCAGCATTTCGTCGGCCTTGGCGGTAAGCCGCTCGATGTCGTGCTGGTAGGCAGCCAACAGGAGGTCGTCGCGGGTCGGGAAGTGACGGTACAGCGTGCCGGCACCCACTCCAGCGCGCTTAGCGACCTCACTGAGCGGAACGAGGGGGTCGCCGGCGAAGAGCTCGTGAGCAGCCTCGATGATCGCAACGCGATTGCGTGCCGCAGCGGCTCGCTGCGTACCGTACGTGCTCGGCTGCTGTTCGGTCATGAACCCGTGCCCTCGCTTGACATGCGGAGAATCCTCCGCTATTTTTTATGAGTCGCGGAGAATCCTCCGCGAGTTGATCCTATCAACTGGACGACTACCTGAGAATCCCCTGATGACCGATTCCGACGGCAGGGGGCATCGTCGCCGGCTCAGCTCGGGCTACTGCAGCCAGGTAGAAGCGCCTAATCGCCAGCCCGCCGCAAAGGAAAGGCAACACCTCATGCAGTACACCAAGCTCGGCACCACCGGCCTTGACGTTTCCCCGATCGCGATCGGGGCGATGACATACGGGGAGCCCGATCGCGGTCACCCGGTGTGGTCGAAGGGCGAGGAGGAGGCACGGCCGATGATCAAGCACGCGCTCGAGGCTGGCATCAATTTCTTCGACACCGCGAACATGTACTCGAACGGATCGAGCGAGGAGATCCTCGGCCGAGCCCTCAAGGACTTCGCGAACCGTGATGACGTCGTGATCGCCACCAAGCTACGCCACCCGATGCGCCCAGGCCCCAACGGCAGGGGCCTGTCGCGGAAGGCGATCATGACCGAAGTCGACCATTCGCTCGAGCGTCTCGGGACTGACTACATCGACCTGTACCAGGTGCACCGCAACGACCCTGCAACCCCGCTCGAGGAAACCCTCGAAGCCCTCAGCGACCTCGTGAAGGCCGGCAAGGTCCGCTACCTGGGGGCCTCGTCGATGTTCGCGTGGGAGTTCGCCAAGGCGCTGCACCTGCAGAAGCAGCACGGGTGGGCCCGATTCGTATCGATGCAGGACCACTACAACCTCCTCGCCCGCGAGGAAGAGCGCGAAATGATCCCGCTCTGCGTCGACGAGGGGGTCGGTACGATCGTCTGGAGCCCGCTCGGCCGAGGCCGCCTGGCCCGCGCGTGGGATGACGCCCGCGCAACCGCGCGTTCGGAATCGGACGGGGACTACGCCGACCTTCTGTACTCCCCGGCCGAGGAGGAGTCCAACCGTAGCATCATCGATGCCGTCGGACGGGTCGCAGACGCACACGGCGTCAGCCGCGCCGCGATCGCGCTGGCCTGGCTGCACCGCCAGCCCGTCGTCACCGCCCCGCTCGTGGGCGCCGGATCGACAAAGCAGATCGACGATGCGATCGCGTCCCTTGATGTGAAACTCACCGACGAGGACATCACCGACCTCACCGCCCCGTACACCCCTCGGTACGACTGGCAAGGTATCTCCGACGAGGCAACGATGGACGCCATCCGGGCACGTATCCCTGGAATGGCCCTGAAATGAGTGGCATCGCTCGCTCCGGCGCGGTGTCCCCAGGCGTGGGACTCCCGATTCCCTGACCACGCAGCGATGAGTTGACGCGGGCTCTTCTTTACACGCGAAAGCTAGGGGTAGCGTGACGTCGGGGTCCTTCGCCGATTTCCAGAACTGATCGCTGGGCAGGACAGATTTCATCTTCGCCGACTGGCACCTTGCCGACGGGGACGCAGGAGTGCGATCTGGTTTACACGACGACCAACTACACGACCCCGAACAACCAGGCATTCACGATCACGCCGACGATCAACGGGTCTAATTTCCCCTCCGCGCCCGGCCCACACTTTGACTGCACCGAGCGTGAATCAGGTGATTCAGGTGGTTTCCAGGTTGTCCGTCACTTCGCATGAACGCCCCGGAACCCTGTGAACGTATGCGCCGAGCGTTGCATCGGCAACCCGTTGAACTTGCCCTCCCGGGGCTGGCCTGCGGTAACAGACGCATTCGAAGGATCACACGGAGGAAACCTCGACGATCCGGTTGCCCCCGGCGTTCTTGGCCATGTACATTGCGTGATCGGCCAGGCGGATCAAGCCATCCGGATTCCAGTCCGGGGTAAGGCTCTTGGCCACCGCAATGCCGATACTGGCGCGGATCGACACGGTCGGAGGCAACCCAGCGAAGGGCTGGTCGATCGCGTGCCTGATTCGTTCAGCGATTTCGTGTGCCGAACGGATGGTGGCGACTTCGCAGACGACGACGAACTCGTCACCGCCGTACCTGCTGACGAAGTCGTGCTGCCGTACTGCCTGGCGCAGACGCACGCCGACTTCGAATAAGAGTTGGTCCCCGGCGTGGTGACCGTATTCGTCGTTGACGGTCTTGAAGCCGTCGAGGTCGATGAACAGGGCCGCGATCGCAGACCCGCCGTGGTCCAGGTCGGGATTTGTTGGATATTCGAGGAGTTGCGCCTCCAGCCGCCTCCGGTTCGGGAGGCCGGTGACTTCGTCGTGCATGGCGGCCTGCTCGAGTTGATGCTGAAGCCGAAGGGAAGTCGCGATCTGCGCCGCTTGGCCCGCGAGCGCGTCCGCGAGTGGCGCCGCTTCGCTGTCGAACTGGCGAGGGTGGAGGAAGTAGCACACGAAGACACCGAATCGGACATCATCGTGCCGGATGGGCGCGACCAGAATGGAGTGGACGCCGGTCGAAGCGAAGGCGTCCGCGAGAGCGGTGGAGATCGTGCGAGCCGCCTCGATCCCGCTGACGGTCTGCACTCGGCCGGTGCTGGCGAACTGCGTCAGGACCGCGCACGTGTCGATGACACCGTGCATCGGGTCGGTTCCGGCGGCGAGTTGGAAGGCGTCGTGCTCGTCGCGCAGGAAGACGGCGGACTCCTCGGCTTGGTAGGCGCGAGCGGTCGTGCCGGCGAGGATCCTCGAGAGGTCTGCCTCACTGCTGGCGGCCGAGAAGGCGATCGAAGCCTCGATGATCAGCTCCAGTCGGGTCCTCGTGCGTTCCTGCAGAGCGGTGTTGCGGGTGAGCTCGTCTTCGTATTCGGCCCGAGCGGTGGCATCCATCAGGGTGAGCAGATTCCCGTCCGCCACACGCGATCGGGCGATCAGGACGTGACGGCGGAAGCCGTCCCCGCTGATGACGCCGAGGCCCGCACGGTCCGACGCGGACTCTTCGACGAACGCCGAAACCGGCCGGCCGCAGGCTTCTTCCCAGCGAAGACCGGTCCAGGTCAGAAACAGCTCGTTCGCCTCGATGATGTTTCCGGCGGCATCGGTCCGGACCACGGCACAAGGGAATTCGTCTGCAGAGACAGCTCGCACGGCGGACTCCTTCACACTCTCAGGCCGCGCCACGTCGCGTGTGGTGAAACTACTTCATACTGTGCCACGTACCGTCCCGCTACCCGAAGTCGGTTGTGTGCGCTAGTCGAGAGGCGACACCCGTTGACACTTTCAGTTGAACCGGCGATCATCGCGAGGGTGGTTGTTACGGGGGTGGCCGATGACGATGTGTGACGTCGTGGCGCGCGACCTTCCCGACGCGATCGCGGAGGACAAGCTCTGGATGGTGTTCCAGCCGCAAATCGATCTGGACTCCGGCACAGTGGTTGCACTCGAAGGCCTTTGCCGCTGGACCCATGAGGAGCTCGGTCCGATTCCACCGTCACAGTTCGTCGCGCTCGCCGAGTCTTCGGGAGCGATTCACGAGCTGGGCCGGTTCTCCCTGTCGGAGTGTTGTCGTTACGCGAAGACGTGGCATGACCGCGGCGAGGATGTCGCGATCGCCGTGAACGTGTCGCCGATTCAGCTGGCCACCGACACTTTCTTCGACGAGCTCGAACGCGAGATCGCGGACTCCGGCATCGTGGGCGCCGACCTGATCCTCGAGGTCACCGAGGCGAAGAAGCTGGCTGATCCTGATGTCCTCGCGGCGCGACTCGACATCGTGCGCGACTGGGGTGTCACGGTCTCCATCGACGACTTCGGCACCGGGCATTCGTCGATGGATCGTGCCATGACGCTGCACGCCGGTGAATTGAAGCTTGACCGCAGCCTGGTCGCACGTGAGGATCGCGACGCTATCGCAACCGTGGTCGGTACCGCGCATGGCGCTGGAATGAGAATCGTTGCTGAGGGGGTGGAGACGGCCGGACAACTCGATCTCGTTCGCGAGGCTGGTTGCGACCGCGCCCAGGGCTACTTCATCGCCCGACCAGCTCCGCGAGACGAACTCGAAGAATGGATGGCCTCGCGAGGGCACTG
>JBQCJQ010000659.1:0-3729 GCA_051952615.1 Humibacter sp. | reverse complement strand
GGCCTCAGCGACGACTGATCCACCCCGCTGACAAGACCGGCGGCCAAGGCTTCGGTGTCAGCTGAATTCTGTCGGGATGGCGGGCTCGCCACGTCCGAGGCGGAGCGCCGACTCCGAAAGCTCGCTGCGCACTGCGGCGTGGTGTGCACGTGCGGCCTCGACTCCTGCGGCTCCGAGGTACTCGTCCAACGCGTTGCCGTCCTCGATGAGCGCAACGTGCAGGGGTCTTCCGGCGGGCAGTGGGCCGCCGTGCTGCGCGATGTGCACCATCTCCGAGACCGCGATGCCGTGCTCATTGAGAACCCGCACCGGGACCTTGGTGCCGCCTACGGATGCCTTGCCGGTCGACGTCTTCGCGACCGGGATCCACGTGCCGCCGTCATCCTTGCGCGCGACGAGCTTGTAGACCATGCCCGCCGTCGGAGCGCCTGAGCCCGTGACCAGCGACGTACCGACACCGTAGGAGTCGACGGGGGACGCGCGCAGAGCAGCGATCGCGAACTCGTCGAGGTCGTTGGTGACGGTGATGCGCGTGTTCGTCGCGCCCAGGGAGTCGAGCTGTTCCCGCACGGAGGCGACGAGCACGGGCAGGTCGCCTGAGTCGAGTCGGACCGCGCCGAGCTCGGGTCCTGCGACACGCACGGCGGTCTCGATGCCCTTGCGCACGTCATAGGTGTCGACGAGCAGCGTGGTGCCTGGACCGAGCGAGCGCACCTGCGCGGTGAAGGCATCCTCTTCACTGTCGTGCAGAAGCGTGAACGCGTGCGCCGCGGTGCCCATGGTCGGGATGCCCCACGTGCGGCCGGCCTCGAGATTCGAGGTGGCGCTGAAACCGGCGATGTACGCCGCCCTGGCTGCTGCGACCGCGGCGTGCTCTTCCGCGCGACGCGAGCCCATCTCGGCGAGCGGGCGCCCCGCTGCGGCCGAGACCATGCGTGCCGCCGCGCTCGCGATCGCCGAGTCGTGGTTGAGCACGCTCAGCACGAGGGTCTCGAGGATGACCCCCTCGCCGAACGGCGCGTCGACGATCAACACGGGTGAGCCCGGGAAGTACAGCTCGCCTTCCCGGTAGCCGCGGATCGTTCCGTTGAACCGGTAGTCGGCCAGCCAGTCGAGGGTCTCGTCGCGCACGACGTGGTTGTCTCGCAGCCACCCGAGTTCGTCATCCCCGAATCGGAATCGGCTGATGAGCTCGAGCAGGCGGCCGGTACCCGCCACGACGCCGTAGCGCCGCCCGCCGGGGAGCGAGCGCGCGAACACCTCGAAGACGCACTCGCGTTCGTGGGTTCCGGAGAGCATGGCGGCGTCGAGCATCGTGAGCTCGTAACGGTCCGTGAGAAGCGCTGACGACTGGCGCTCGCGTGGTGGCGTCACGTCGGCCAGCCTATGGCGTGGCATCGTTCGACGCATCGCTGCGCGGCCGAGGAGGCGGCGCGTCGTAGGCTTGAAGACTGTGACGAACGCAGCACCGATCGGAATCTTCGACTCGGGGGTCGGCGGGCTCACGGTGGCGAGGGCGGTGCGCGATCAGCTGCCGAACGAGTCGATCCTCTACGTCGGGGATACCGCGAACTCGCCCTACGGCCCCAAGCCGATCGCCCAGGTGCGTGCGCTGGCGCTCGAAGCGCTCGACTTCCTCGTCGACCAGGGCGTGAAGATGCTCGTGATCGCGTGCAACACCGCGTCGTCCGCGATGCTGCGCGACGCACGAGAGCGCTACGACGTGCCCGTGATCGAGGTCATCCAGCCGGCCGTGCGACGCGCCGTCGCGACGACCAGGAGCGGCAGGGTCGGCGTGATCGGAACGCTCGGCACCGTGAACTCTGGCGCCTACGAAGACGCCTTCGCCGCTGCGCCGAACCTGCGACTGTTCACCCAGGCCTGCCCGCGTTTCGTGGAGTTCGTCGAGAACGGCGTCACGAGCGGTGCTGAGCTGCTCGAGGTGGCGGCTGGATACCTGCGTCCGCTGCAGGAGGCGCGGATCGACACACTCGTGCTCGGCTGCACCCACTACCCGTTCCTGAAGGGCGCCATCTCGTACGTGATGGGCGAGGGCGTCTCGCTGGTCTCCAGCGACGTCGAGACGGCGAACGACGTGTACCGGGTGCTGGTGTCCCGGGGACTGGAGCGCGCGGCGTCGGGGGAGCCGAGCGTCCGCTACGAGACGACGGGCGACGACACCGAGGCCTTCGTGCGCCTCGCCCACCGCATGATCGGAACCGATGTCGCCTCGGTCGACGTGGTGCGAACCGGCTCCATCGACCTGCGCGAGCTGCGGGGCATCCGCTGACAGTCGCTCGGGTGGCTGCTCCCGGGCGAACCTGCGTCTGAGGGACCGCATAGGCTGTGACGGTGACCGACACGATTCGCGCCGACGGAAGAACACCCGACCAGCTTCGACCGATCACCATCGAGCGGGCATGGAGCGAGCAGGCTGAGGGCAGCGCCCTCATCTCGTTCGGCCGCACGCGCGTGTTGTGCACCGCGTCGTTCACCAACGGCGTGCCGCGCTGGCTGGCCGGCAAGGGCAGAGGTTGGGTCACCGCCGAGTACTCGATGCTGCCGCGCTCGACCAACGAGCGCACCGACCGCGAGTCCGTGAAAGGTCGCATCGGCGGGCGCACCCACGAGATCAGCAGGCTGATCGGCCGAAGCCTTCGCGCCGTCGTCGACACGAAAGCGCTCGGCGAGAACACGATCGTGCTCGACTGCGACGTGCTGCAGGCGGACGGCGGGACTCGCACCGCGGCCATCACCGGCGCCTACGTCGCCCTCGCCGACGCGCTCGCGTGGGGCAAGCAGCGCAAATTCATCGGGCAGAAGGCAACGCCGCTCATCGACAGCGTCTCGGCCGTCTCGGTCGGGATCATCGACGGCGAGCCCATGCTCGACCTGGCATATGTCGAAGACGTGCGCGCCGAGACCGACATGAACGTCGTCATGACCGGCCGGGGGCTCTTCGTCGAGGTGCAGGGCACCGCGGAGGGCGCACCGTTCGACCGGCGTGAGCTGGGCTCCCTGCTCGACCTCGCGGAGGGCGGATGCCGCGACCTGGCGACCTTCCAGTCCGCGGCGCTCGCCGACGACGAGCCCACCGCGTCGTGACAGCATCAGACGCCCGCGTGCGGGTCGTCCTCGCCACCCACAACAAGCACAAGCTCGAGGAGTTCGCGGCGATCATCGCGCAGCGGATGCCCCAGGTGGACCTCGTCGAGTACGACGGGCCCGAGCCGGTCGAAGACGGCGTCACGTTCGAGGAGA
Source organism: Humibacter sp. (assembly GCA_051952615.1). Lineage (GTDB taxonomy): Bacteria > Actinomycetota > Actinomycetes > Actinomycetales > Microbacteriaceae > Humibacter. The sequence goes on along the minus strand of JBQCJQ010000659.1, from coordinate 468 downwards.
ACGCGCTGATCAAGGCGCGGGTCGCTGCCCAGCACACCGGACACGTCGCTCTGGCGGACGACTCCGGCATCTGCGTCGACGTGCTCGGCGGTGCGCCCGGGGTCTTCTCGGCCCGGTGGAGCGGCGGCCACGGTGACGACGCGGGCAACCTCTCGCTGCTGCTCGCGCAGTTGAGCGATGTGCCGGACCGTCATCGGGGTGCTCACTACACGTGCGCCATCGCGTTGGTGCGCCCTGGCGACGGTGTCGCGGGTACCGAGCGCACCGTCGTGGGGGAGTGGGGCGGAAGCCTGGCACGTGAGCCGCGGGGGTCCGGCGGGTTCGGATACGACCCGGCCTTCGTTCCAGACGGTTCCTCGCTGACCGCGGCCGAGCTGACCCCGGAGGCGAAGAACGCGGACAGCCACAGAGCGCGCGCGTTCCGCGCCATGGTGCCTGCGCTGCAGGAGCTGCTCGAAGGGGAGTAGT
>JBQCJQ010000658.1:0-2002 GCA_051952615.1 Humibacter sp. | reverse complement strand
CGCGAGTTCGAACAGACCGAAGTCATACCCGTCGTCGGACGGCGACCAGTAGGCCGTGCCAGAGGCATCCGAGCGGTCGGTCACGAGGGCGTCGAGCTGCGGTCCGAGTGGAGACTCGTCAGCCGGGCCGTAGCCGAGCAGGCGGCCTGACGAAGTTGCAGGAGTTATGCGCATGATTGTGTCGGTCCCGGCACAAGCCCCCCGAAAGGAACCTCGTATGACACTCATCGCAGGCGTCGACTCCTCGACGCAGAGCTGCAAGGTCGTCATCCGCGACCTCGAGTCCGGGGCGCTCGTCCGCTCCGGCAGGGCGAGTCACCCGGATGGCACGTCCGTCGACCCCGCAGCGTGGTGGACCGCACTCGGCGTGGCCATCGCCGAGGCGGGCGGTCTCGACGACGTCGCGGCGATCTCCATCGGCGGACAGCAGCACGGCATGGTCGCGCTGGATGCCGAAGGACGGGTCATCCGCGACGCCCTGCTCTGGAACGACACCCGCAGCGCCGACGCGGCCGCCGCTCTCGCGGACGAGGTGGGTGCTGCGGAGTATGCGCGCCGCGCCGGATCCGTACCGGTCGCGTCCTTCACCGCGACGAAGGTGCGCTGGCTGAGGGATGCCGAGCCGCAGAACGCCGCACGGGTCGCCGCCGTCGCGCTTCCGCACGACTGGCTCACCTGGCGCCTGCTCGGCTACGGCCCGGCTGACGAGTCCCCACTCGGACCGCAGCTCGACGCCCTCGTGACCGACCGCTCGGATGCCTCTGGCACGGCCTACTGGTCGCCGTCCGACGACGGGTATGACTTCGGTCTGTTCGAACTCGCGCTCGGCCGGCCCGGCCGGGAGGCGCGTGGAGTCGACGGCGCGTCCGAGGATGCGGACGGCACGGTCGTGCTGCCACGGGTGCTCGGACCTGCGGATTCGGCAGGGCCGACGGTCGAGCAGAGCGGAACGGTCCGCGTTCCGACCGGCATCATCGTCGGCCCCGGTACGGGTGACAACGCGGGTGCAGCGCTCGGGCTGGGCGCGGCATCCGGCGACGTGGTCATCTCGCTCGGCACCAGCGGCACGGTCTTCGCGGTCACTGATGCACCGTCGAACGACACGACCGGCGCGGTCGCCGGATTCGCGGATGCCTCTGGTCGGTTCCTCCCGCTCGTGGCGACTCTCAACGCCGCACGCGTGCTCGGCTCGATCGCCGACCTGCTCGACGTCGACTTCGATGACCTCGCCACGCTGGCGCTTCGGGCTCAGGCCGGCTCGGACGGTGTCGTGCTCGTTCCCTACTTCGAGGGCGAGCGCACGCCCAACCTGCCGAACGCGAAGGCGAGCCTGCACGGCATGTCCATCGCCTCCGCGCGCAGGGAGAATGTCGCGCGCGCCGCCGTCGAGGGCATGCTCAGCGGCCTTGCCGCCGGACTGGATGCCGTGCGTGCGGTCGGCGTGCGCGAGCAGCGGCTGCTCCTGGTCGGGGGCGCCGCGCTGAACCCCGCTGTCCAGGCGGTTGCAGCGCAGGTCTTCGATGCCCCCGTCGTGATCCCTGCCCCTGGCGAGTATGTGGCGAACGGTGCCGCCGTGCAGGCTGCATGGGTACTCACCGGGTCACGACCCGAGTGGCCGCTCGACGTCGTGGCCGCACCGGAGCAGGACCACAGGCCGGTCATCCGCGAGCAGTATGGGCGCTACGCCGCGCTGGCGGCTGCGGGGAGCTGACGGTGCGGCACGGCCGCGCTCCGACGCGCCCGCGGGTTGAGGAGCGGGCCCTCAGCCGTCGAGGTATAGCGCCACTCACAGGGCCGCCGCGACGTCGCCGACACGCGAGAAGTACGCCGCCAGGTCGGGCTCGTCGCGCGGCGGGAGCAGGATGACGCGGTCCACGTCCGCGTCGGCGAAGCGTCGAACGTCCGCTGTCACCTCGGCCACGGTTCCCGTGACGACTCGCTGATCCAGGTCGCTCGGCACAGGGCCGCCCCAATCGGCAGCGAGGCGTTGCGCGCCACCCTC
>JBQCJQ010000657.1:0-3009 GCA_051952615.1 Humibacter sp. | reverse complement strand
CAACCCGGCGGTCGACAAGCTCAACATCTACATCTCCGACTGCTAGTTCCTGGTGATGGTCGGGCCGTCGTGATCGGGAAAGTCGACCTCGCTGCGCATGCTGGCCGGCCTCTAAGAGGTCAATGAGGGCAACATCTTCATCGGCGAGCGCAACGTCACGGATGTTCCGCCGAAGGATCGCGACATCGCGATGGTCTTCCAGAACTACGCCCTCTACCCGCACATGACCGTTGCGGAGAACATGGGCTTCGCGCTGAAGATCGCGGGTGTGCACAAGGACGAGCGGGCAAAGCGCGTGCTGGAGGCCGCGAAGCTGCTCGACCTCGAGCCGTACCTGAACCGCAAGCCGAAGGCGCTCTCCGGTGGTCAGCGGCAGCGCGTCGCGATGGGCCGCGCGATCGTGCGTTCGCCGCAGGTGTTCCTCATGGACGAGCCGCTGTCGAACCTCGACGCGAAGCTGCGCGTGCAGACGCGCACCCAGATCTCCTCCCTCACCCGTCGTCTCGGCGTGACCACCGTGTACGTCACGCACGACCAGGTCGAGGCCTTGACGATGGGCGACCGCATCGCTGTGCTGGCCGACGGCCTGCTGCAGCACGTCGGCACGCCGCGCGAGCTGTACGAGAACCCGAACAACGTGTTCGTCGCCGGCTTCATCGGCAGCCCGTCCATGAACCTGTTCACTGCCGATGTGAATGAGGGCGGCATCCAGTTCGGCACGGCGATCATTCCCGTCGAGCGGGAGGTGCTCGCCAAGACCGGCCAGCAGGTCACCCTCGGTGTGCGCCCCGAAGACATCGTGATCTCGACCGTCGCAGGACAGGGCCTGACGGTCGCCGTCGACCTGGTCGAGGAGCTGGGCGCGGATGGCTACCTGTACGGGCACACCGAGGTCGACGAGAAGCGCGTCGACATCATCGCGCGCGTCGACGGTCGCGTGCACCCCAACGCCGGCGACACGATCTACGTGACCGCCAAGCCGCACCGTGTGCACCTCTTCGACGTCACCAGCGGCGAGCGCCTCAACGGACCGGTCCAGGACTGAGCTCTCCCGTCGGCTCCGCCTTCCGTGGCGGGCGCTTGAACGCCTCGCGCATCATGAGCTGCGCCACGGAGGGGGTGCCGGACACGGTGCCGACGGCCGCCGTCTTTCGCACGAAGCGGCGGTCGTCGAGCTGACTGATCATGGCAGCCGCGAGGTCGATGCGCGACGTGAACTTCTGCGGCACGTAGCGCTCGGCGATGCGATAGTCGCTCACGGCATCCGCATCGAAGAGGCCCGACGGGCGCACGACGGTCCAGTCGACGTCGCTCGCGGAGACGATGCGCTCCATGCGCTTCATGTCGTCGTACAGCGTCTTGCCGAGCACGTTCGTCACGAACGGCTGCAGCACGCGTTCGAAGAAGAAACCGCCGTGCGGTCCCGCCGCGAGATCGACCGCGCTCGAGCTCACGCAGACCAGGCGACGCACGCCGTGCACTCCCATCGCGTCGAGCATGGCCTCGGCTCCCGCCGAGTACGTCGTGATCTCCCCCTTGCCGTAGGGCACGCCGAGGGCTGAGAGCACGGCATCCTGCCCTGCCATCACCGGTGCGATCGACCCGGGGTCGAGCACATCGCCGCGCTCCACCCTGAGGTTCTCGTGCTGGAGCGGGAAGGTCTGAGGGTTGCGGGTCACCGCCGTGACGACGTGTCCCCGATCGAGCGCTTCCTTCACCACGAGACGTCCCGTGGGGCCGTTGGCCCCGAACACCACGATGTTCACTAGATTCTCCTTGTCACCGATCTCGGATAATATGAGAACCATACAATACGAAAGTGAGAATACCGATGCCTGAGAAGGAGGACGCCCGTACCCGACGCCGCGCGACAAGCGAGCTCAAGCGGCGATTCCGCGACGTGAACAATCAGATCGCCCTGCTCTCGCACCATGTCTCCGCCCAGGTCGAGCTGCGCGACATCGACCTCGACTGCCTCGACTTCCTGGCTCAACACGGCCCGGCGAGTCCGAGCGCGCTCGCCCGACGCGCCGGCGTGCATCCCGCGACCATGACGGGCGTCATCGACCGACTGGAGAAAGGCGGATGGATCCAGCGCGAGCGCGCGAAGGATGACCGCCGTGCCGTCGTCATCTCGGTACGTCCCGAGGCGATAGGCGCCGTGTTCCGGCACTACGACGGCATGAACTCCCAGCTGGATGCCGTCTGCGACTCCTACTCCCCTGCCGAGCTCGAGCTCATCGCGAGCTTCCTCGAGCGCGCGGCGGACGCGGGTCGCCGGGCCGTCGCGGAGTTCTCCGAGTCCGACTGACGCTCCTGCTCAGATCTCGCCGTCGCCCGGTGCCGGCTCGGGATTCGTGACACGCACGTAGTCGGGACGGAACCCGTGCTCGATCCCCCAGAGCACCGCCTTCGTGCGGCTGTCCACATCGATTCGGCGGTAGCAGCTCCTGATGTAGCTCTTCACCGAGTTGATCGACAGGTGGGCCGTGTCGGCGATCTCATCGTTCGTGAAACCCTGCGTGATGAGCGCGAGAACCTCCGCTTCCCGCTGGGTGAGGCCTTCCTGACGTCCGGGCCAGTCCCCTGCCACGATCGTGGCGCTGAAGGGGGTGGCGTACACCTGGCTGGCGCCCGCGTGGATGCCCTCGAGCGCTTCGGTGAGCTCCCTTGCCGACATCCCCTTGAAATGTAGCCGGCTGCTCCGTTGGCCAAAGCCGCGCGTACCAGGTCGTCATCGACGTTCCACGAATACACGACGACTTTGCTGATCAGAGGATTGGCGGCGAGGGACTTCACACGATATTTATCTCCCTGCGGCGATGCGAACGTGTCGTAGAGAGCAATATCGACGGATGAGCTGACCTCTCGATTGAGGTCGATCTCGACCACTTCGATGCGATTGCCATATGCAGCGAGCATCGAGGCGAGGCCGCGCACAACGACCTCGTAATCGTTGATGAGGGCAACAGTGATAGCCATGGTTTCAGCCTAATAACCAGGTTTCAC
>JBQCJQ010000656.1:0-3817 GCA_051952615.1 Humibacter sp. | reverse complement strand
TTCATCCCGATCGTCGGTGCCGTCATCACCGGTGCGCTCGCCGTCGTGGTCGCGCTCGTCTACAACGGTTGGGTGGCGGCCGTCATCATGCTCATCGGAGTGCTGGCCGTGCAGCAGATCGAGGGCCACGTTCTGCAGCCCCTGATCATGGGATCGGCCGTGAAGGTGCATCCGCTCGCCGTCGTGCTGGTGGTGGCGACCGGTTCGCTGCTGGCCGGCATCCCTGGAGCCCTCTTCGCCGTTCCGTTCGCCGCAGTGCTCAACGTGATGGTGAGGTACGTCTCCGGAGGCACGTGGAGATCGGCGACCGAAGCCGCATACACGACCGGCCCACCCGACATGCTCTGGCAGACGGTGCCGCGGCCACGCAGGCTCCGGGCCTCGAGGGCAGCCGGAGGAGACCACGACTCGGATGCCGATCACCAGAACGATGGCGATCGAAGCTGACGGCCGCCGGGAGCGATGGCGGCGAGCGATGACCGAGACGCCATTCCGGCCGGGGAATACACCCGAACATAAACTGTGCGGGTGGCAACAGTGAGCGCAACTCAACGTCCCTCAGCCGTCGCACCGAGCCTGGACGAGATCGAGGATGCCCACGCCGTGGTCGCCAGGGTGGCGAAACAGACCCCGGTCGAGACGTCCACCTATCTGACCGAGCTGCTCGGGTCCCCGGTGTTCCTCAAGTGCGAGAACCTGCAGCGCACCGGCTCGTACAAGATCCGCGGCGCGTACTACATGATGTCGAAGCTGAGCGCCGAGGAGCGTGCGCGCGGCGTCGTCGCGGCGTCCGCGGGCAATCACGCGCAGGGCGTCGCCTTCGCCGCACGGGAGCTCGGCGTGAAGTCCACGATCTTCATGCCGCTGGGCGTCGCGCTGCCGAAGCTGCAGGCCACCCGCGATTACGGCGCGCACGTCGTGCTGGGCGGTGCGACCGTCGACGAGCCGCTCCGCGCCGCGGCGGCATTCGCCCGCGACACCGGCGCCGTGTTCGTTCCGCCGTTCGACCATCCCGACGTGATCGCGGGTCAGGGAGCGCTCGGGCTCGACATCCTCGACGACGTGCCCGACGTCGAGACCGTGATCGTGCCGATCGGCGGAGGCGGACTGATCTCCGGCGTCGCGGCCGCCGTCAAGCAGCGCGCGAAGCGCGAGGGGCGCGACATCCGCGTCATCGGCGTGCAGGCGGAGAACGCCGCGTCGTATCCGGTCTCGCTGCGTGCCGGAACGCCGACGGAGATCTCGATCGGCGCGACGATCGCCGACGGCATCGCGGTCAGCAAGCCGGGCATCCTGAACTTCGAGATCGTCAAAGACCTGGTCGACGAGGTCGTCACCGTCAGCGATGACGACACGGCGAGGGCGATCCTCGTGCTGCTGGAGCGCTCAAAGCTCGTGGTGGAGCCTGCCGGTGCGGTCGGGGTCGCTGCGATCGTCTCCGGCGCCGTCCAGGCGGCGGCAGGCCGCCTCGGGCGCACCGTCGTCATCCTCTCCGGAGGCAACATCGACCCGCTGCTCATGCAGCGCGTGGTGGCCGCCGGCCTCGCGATCTCGGACCGCTATCTGAACCTGCGCCTCATGCTGCCGGATCGTCCCGGGCAGCTCGCGCGAACCTCGGAGCTGATCGCCGCGGCGAACGCGAACGTCGTCGAGGTGCTGCACACCAGGAACGGGCACGGGCTCGAGATCAGCCAGGTCGAGCTGCAGGTGAGCGTCGAGACCCGCGGACCCGAGCACAAGGCCGAGGTCGTGCGCATCCTGCGAGAGGCAGGCTACGACCCGATCGTCGACTGACGACTACTGGCCGGCCCAGGTCTCGACGTTCTTGACCTCGACGGCGATCTGGCGGCCGTTGGGCGCCGTGTACGTGGTGGACTCGCCGACCTTCAGGCCGAGGATGGCCGAGCCGAGCGGGCTCGCCTCGCTGTACACCGACAGCTCGCTTCCGTCGCCGATCTCGCGGTTGCCGATGATGAACGTGTCTTCGTCCCCGGCGATCACGGCCGTGACCACGGTTCCCGGCTCGACGACGCCCTTGCTCTCGGGCGCGGTGCCGACCTTGGCGTGACGCAGCAGGTCGGTCAGCTGCACGATGCGTGCTTCCTGAACGCCCTGTGCGTCCTTGGCCGCGTGGTAGCCGCCGTTCTCCTTGAGGTCGCCCTCCTCGCGCGCCGCCTCGATGCGCTTGGCGATCTCGGTGCGGCCGACCGTGCTGAGGTGCTCGAGCTCCGCAGCGAGGCGGTCGTACGCCTCCTGGGTCAAGAACGTGACCTGCGTGTCCTGGGACATGGTGAACTCCTCGGGGCCGAAAAAAGGGGCTAAAACTACATCGACGCCCCGACGTGTCCGTCAGGGCGTATCAGAGCATTGTAGAGCATCTCCGACCGTTACGGCGTTGAAGCGCGCGCAACTGGTGGAGATCAGCGGCCGGTTGCGGTGCCGGATGCCCAGCAGGAGTCCAGCGAGCCCGACACGCTCGGCTCCGTCGTGCGCACCGTCGTGGTGAACGATCGCGTCGTCTTCGTCGACTTCGGCAGCTGGATGACCTTCCACCCCGTCACCGCGAACTCGACGTTCTGCGCCTCGACCGCGCAGGCGACGGAGGCTCCGGCATCCGCCGACACGGTGAAGGAGACCTTCACGTGCTGGGCGTCGACGACCTGGTCGGCGCCGGAGTCCGCGTTGATGCCGGTTCCGCTGACCTGATCGAGGCCGGCCCAGAGCGTCCAGCACGCCATCACGACGACGATGAAGACGCCGAGCCCGATCAGCAACCAGCGGTCTCGTCGCTTGCGCGCAGGGGTGCGTCCGTAGCGTGCGCCGATGCCGGACGCGATCGTCTCCTGAGCAGCCGCTGGGGCGGATGCCGATGGTTCGGGCACGAGACGTCCTTGCTCAGATCGAACGATTAAGATTGCCGTGCAAGCCTACGTGCTTCGGCTGAGCGCCCTCCGCGCAGCTCTCCAGGATCGGCCCACCGATACCCGAACCATCCACAGATTGACGGTGACCGATATGACACTTCGCCTGCTCGCCGTGCACGCGCATCCCGACGACGAGTCGAGCAAGGGTGCAGCGACGTACGCGTATTACGTGAGCCGCGGCGTCGAGGTGATGGTCGTGAGCTGCACGGGTGGCGAACGCGGCGACATCCTCAACGAGGGGCTCGAGGCCAGGGCGATGGCCGAGCGCGATCTGCCGGGACTGCGCCGCATCGAAATGGATGCCGCTGCGCGCGTTCTCGGCATCCGGCACCGCTGGCTCGGCTACGTCGACTCCGGCATGCCGAGCGAGGACGGCAGCGTTCCGCCCAACTCGTTCGCCGCCATCCCGCTGGAGATTTCCGCCGAGCCGCTGGTCACGGTCATCCGCGACTTCAAGCCGCAGGTGCTGATCACCTACGACGAGAACGGCGGATACCCGCACCCCGACCACATCAGGTGCCACGACGTCTCGGTGGCCGCGTACGACTGGGCCGCCGACCCCGAGCGCTACCCGGCGGCCGGGGAGCCGTGGCAGATCGGCAAGCTGTACTACGAGCGCACCTTCAACGCGAAGCGCTTCACGAGCGTCTTCGAACAGGTGCGCGCGGATGACCCGGAGTCGCCGCTCATCGAGCATTTCGAGGGCATGCTGGAGCGCTTCGCGAACGCTCCGGAGTTCACCCTGACCAGTGTGCCCGCCGGAGAATTCTTCGACGCGAGGGATGCCGCACTTCGCTCACACGCGAGCCAGGTGTCGCCCGAGAGCTCCTTCTTCTTCTGGCCGAACGACGTGCAGCGCAGGGCGTGGCCCTACGAGGACTTCCAGCTGGTCG
>JBQCJQ010000655.1:0-3543 GCA_051952615.1 Humibacter sp. | reverse complement strand
CGGCATGGGGGTGGCGGTAACGGGCACCATCTACAACGCCGGCAACGTCGGCGCCATCGGCGGAATTCGGCAGAATATGTACGGCGCTCGGTGCGCCGGCGCCACGATCTTCCTCGCCCCTGCTTCGAACTGCGACGTGGTGAGGGGCAATATCCCCGCCGGCCTTCACGTGTATGCGGTCAAGACCCTGAGCGACTCGGTCAAGGTGCTGGACGCGGTGCGCACGGGTTCGAGCACCGCTCACCTGCCGACCTGCCCCGCGTCGTAGCCACCCGTACCTGGCCAGTGGGCTCATACCAGACATCCAGATCACTCCCAGGCGCCCTCCGGCTGCCGTCATAGACGCTCGCCCTAGGATGGGGGTCTAGCGCCCGCAAGCGGGCCGTTCCTTCTTGACGGAGGGCAACAGTCCGCAAAGCCCCCGAAGAGGACTCTCAGTGACATCCGCAGCAGTAGGCCGCCCCCGTAGACGTCGCGCGGCCATCTGGATCACGCTCGGCATCGTCGTCGTGCTCGTCATCGCGTTCTTCATCTTCACGAGCCTCTACACCGATGTGCTCTGGTTCCAGCAGGTCGGCTACCTGAACGTGCTCACGACGCAGTGGTTCGCGGGCGGCGTGATGTTCCTCATCGGGTTCCTGGCGATGGCAGTGCCGCTCTGGCTCTGCATGTTCCTCGCCTACCGGCTGCGGCCGGTCTACGCGAAGCTCGACTCCGGAGTCGGGCGCTACCAGCAGGTCGTCGAGCCGCTGCGCAGGCTCGCGACCTACGGCATCCCGATCGTCTTCGGTCTGTTCGCCGGCGCCGCGTCCGCGGGCAACTGGAAGTCCGCAGCCTTGTGGCTGAACGGCGTTCCCGCGGGAACGACAGACCCGCAGTTCCACCTCGACGTGTCGTTCTACATGTTCGCGCTGCCGTTCTATCGCAGCGTGGTCGCGTTCCTCTCGGCCGTCACGATCATCGCGCTGCTGGCAACCATGGCGACCAGCTACCTGTACGGATCCGTGAGAATCTCGGGCCGCGAGGTGCGCATCTCGCGCGCTGCAAGGGTGCAGATCGCCGTGATCGCTGCGGTCTACCTGCTTCTGCAGGCGGTCAGCATCTGGCTCGACCGCTATGCGGCGGTCACCGATTCGGCGGTCGGTGGTCGCGTCAACGGCGCCGCCTACACCGACGTGCACGCCACCATCCCAGGCCGCGCCATCCTCGCGGGAATCGCGGTCGTGGTCGCGCTGCTCTTCGTGCTCACCGCCTTCATCGGCCGCTGGCGCTACCCCCTGGTCGGCACGGCGCTGCTCATCGTCTCGGCGATCATCGTCGGTGCGATCTACCCGTGGGGCGTGCAGAAGCTCATCGTCGCGCCGAGCGAGAAGACGCTCGAATCGAGTTACATCCATCGGTCGATCGACTCGACCAGAGATGCCTTCGACGTCTCCAAGGTGAAGGTCAGCACGTACGACGCGAAGACGGATGCCAAGGCCGGCGCCCTGCGCAAGGACGCAGACACCACCGCGAGCATCCGCATCCTCGACCCGTCTGTGGTTTCCGGCGCCTTCGCCCAGCTGCAGCAGTTCCGGCAGTACTACGGCTTCGGGCAGGACCTCGACGTCGACCGCTACACGATCGACGGCAAGGAGCAGGACACCGTGGTGGCCGTCCGCGAGCTCCAGCAGTCCGGTCTCGGTGACTCCGGCAAGTACAACGAGACGTTCGTGTACACGCACGGCTACGGACTCGTCGCCGCGTACGGCAACAAGCGGCAGAGCGACGGCGAGCCGGACTTCCTCGAGTCGGGCATCCCGACCTCCGGCGCCCTCGGCGACTATCAACCGCGGGTCTACTTCGGCGAGGGTTCCCCGAAGTACTCCATCGTCGGCGCTCCTTCCGGCGCGAAGCCGGTCGAGCTCGACTATCCGGCCGGTTCCGGCGGCCAGCAGGCGACGTACACCACGTACAACGGCAACGGCGGCCCGAAGCTCGACAACCTCTTCACGCGGCTCGCGTATGCGATCAAGTTCCAGGATGAGCAGATCGTGCTCTCCGACGCGGTGAACTCCGACTCGCAGATCCTCTACAACCGCAACCCGGCATCCCGTGTGGAGCAGGTCGCGCCCTACCTCACGCTCGACAGCGACCCGTACCCCTCCGTGGTGAACGGGCGCATCGTGTGGATCATCGACGGCTACACCACCAGCGACCAGTACCCGTACTCGCAGGAGGTGTCGTACAGCGACGCCACCGCGGACTCGCAGACCTCGTCGACGCCGAGCTACGCGATGGATGACATCAACTACATCCGCAACTCGGTCAAGGCCACCGTCGACGCCTACACGGGCAAGGTGACGCTCTACGCGTGGGATTCGACCGACCCCGTGCTGAAGACCTGGGAGAAGGTCTTCCCGAGCACCGTGAAGCCGCTCAGCGACATGAGCGGGGCCCTGATGAGCCACGTGCGGTACCCCGCCGACCTGTTCAAGGTGCAGCGCGACATCCTCTCCCGCTACCACGTGACCGATTCGGGATCGTTCTTCTCCAGCACGGACGCGTGGCAGGTGCCCGACGACCCGAGCACGACGGATGCCACCTCGCTGCAACCCCCGTACTACCTGACGATGCAGATGCCGGGGCAGACCTCTCCACAGTTCTCGCTGTACACGACGTTCATCCCGCAGTCCACGAGTGCGTCCAACCGCAGCATCTTGAAGGGCTACCTGGCCGTCGACTCGAATGCGGGGGGCAAGTCCGGCACCAAGGCGTCCGACTACGGGACCCTCAGATTGCTGCGCCTGCCATCGCAAGACACGATTCCAGGGCCGGGCTCTGTCCAGAACAGCTTCGATTCCGATCCGAGCGTGTCCGCTGCGTTGAACCTCTTGAGACAGGGATCGACGAAGGTCATCAATGGCAATCTGCTGACGCTTCCCGTCGGCGGTGGTCTGCTCTACGTCGAGCCGGTCTACGTGCAGTCGAGCGGTTCGACGAGCTATCCGTTGCTGCAGAAGGTGCTGGTGTCGTTCGGCAACAAGATCGCATTCGAGGACACGCTCGACGGAGCGCTCGACGTGCTGTTCGGCGGAGACTCCGGGGCGACGGCTGGTGACACCGGCGCCGGTTCGACCTCCGGCACCGGATCCGGCACGGGAGGCACAGGCTCGACCGGCACGGGAGGCACCGGCTCGACCGGGACGGGCTCAGGTGGCTCGTCGACCGGGTCGAACGCGACTCAGCAGCAGGCGCTCCAGTCCGCGCTGAACGATGCGAAGCAGGCGCTCGCCGATCGCGATGCCGCCCTGAAGGCAGGCGACTGGACCGCGTACGGTGCGGCGGACGCCCGGCTCACGAAGGACCTGGCCGATGCCCTCGCTGCTGAGCAGGCGATGTCGTCCGGCTCGGGTTCGTCCGGCTCGGGTTCGTCCGGCTCCGGTTCGACCGGTTCATCCAAGTAGCGTTCGGGAGCCCGCAATGGCATCGTCGCCCTTCGACCTCACCGGTTCCACCGTGCTCGTGACGGGCGCGCGTCGCGGTCTCGGGCGTGCCATCGCC
>JBQCJQ010000654.1:0-5329 GCA_051952615.1 Humibacter sp. | reverse complement strand
CCCGGGTAACGACGACGCGATCCGCTCGGTCGGCCTGCTCACCCGCATCGTCGCCGACGCCGCGGCAGAGGGCCTCATCCAGCGTCACCAGAAGCCCGAAGAGGGCGAAGAGGGCGCCGAGCCGCTCGCCGAGTGGGAGCGCGACCTTCTCGAGACCGGTGACGGCTCCGTGCAGTCCAGCGCCGAGACCGCCAAGGTCGCCGACGCCGACCTCGCAGAGGGCAAGGCCGAGGCCGCTGCCGTCGTCGACGAAGAGGCCGAGCAGATCGAGGCCACCGAGTCCGAGGCGGACGCCGAGGGAGCATCCAGCGAGGCCGCTGAGGTCGTCGCGGCGGATGCCATCGCCGAGGGCGACGCGGCAGAAGCCAAGTAACCGCACTCCAAGCAACCGCACTTTCGAACCGAGGAGTCACACCACATGGCAAACGTCAGCATTGCCGACATCAAGGCGCTGCGTGAGCAGCTCGGCACCGGAATGGTCGACACCAAGAAGGCGCTCGAGGAGGCCGATGGCGACATCGAGAAGGCCACCGAGATCCTGCGCCTGAAGGGTGCCAAGGGCAACGCCAAGCGCGCCGACCGCTCCACCAGCGAGGGCCTCGTGACCGCTCGCGAGCACGGCGGGCGTGCCTACATGCTCGAGCTGAACTGCGAGACCGACTTCGTTGCGAAGAACGACAAGTTCATCGCGCTGGCCGGTGGCGTCGAGGAGGCCGTGATCGACGCGGCCGCCACGACCCTCGAGGAGGCGCTCGCTGCTCCTGCCGCCACCAAGACCGTCGCCGAGGTCATCAACGACGAGGCTGCCATTCTTGGCGAGAAGGTCGAACTGCGCCGCTTCGTCAGCCTGCCGGGCGAGAAGTTCTCCGTCTACCTGCACCGCACGTCGAAGGACCTGCCGCCGCAGGTCGGCGTCGTGCTCGCCTACTCGGGCGACGACGCGGAGACCGCCCGCAGCATCGCGCAGCACATCTCGTTCGCCAACCCCGAGTACCTCACGCGCGACGACGTTCCGGCCGAGTCGGTCGAGAACGAGCGTCGTATCGTCGAGGAGATCTCGCGCAACGAGGGCAAGCCGGAGGCTGCGCTGCCCAAGATCATCGAGGGACGCCTCGGCGCCTACTTCAAGCAGGTCGCCCTGCTCGACCAGGACTACGCCAAGGACAACAAGCTCACCGTTGCCAGGGTCGCGCAGGATGCCGGCATCACCATCACCGGTTTCGCCCGGTTCAAGGTCGGCGCTTAACGAACAAGCGGTAAGGAGTCCGGATCGTACTCGCGATCCGGGCTCCTTTTCTGTGTGCTCCGAAGCCGGCCACCATTACGTTAGATTCCGTACACGTCAGAAGGGACTCGCCACATGCCAGCTGCCACGAGACGGAGGGTCCTTCTCAAACTGTCCGGAGAGGCGTTCGGAGGCGGATCGCTCGGTGTGAACCCCGACGTCGTCGGGTCCCTGGCGAGGGAGATCGCCAAGGCCGCCGAAGACGTCGAGGTCGCGATCGTGGTCGGCGGAGGCAACTTCTTCCGCGGGGCCGAGCTCAGCCAGCGCGGCATGGATCGCGGCCGTGCCGACTACATGGGAATGCTCGGAACCGTCATGAACGCGCTCGCCCTGCAGGACTTCCTGGAGCAGGCCGGCGCCGAGACCCGCGTGCAGTCGGCGATCAGCATGACGCAGGTCGCCGAGCCGTACATCCCTCGCAGGGCCGAACGGCACCTCGAGAAGGGGCGAGTGGTCATCTTCGGCGCCGGCGCCGGCCTGCCGTACTTCTCCACCGACACCGTCGCCGTGCAGCGCGCGCTCGAGATCGGCGCCCACACGGTGCTCATGGCGAAGAACGGTGTCGACGGCCTCTACAGCGACGACCCCCGCAAGAACCCCGACGCCGTCAAGCTCGAGCACATCTCGTATCAGGATGCCCTTGTGCGCAATCTCAAGGCGATCGACGCGACCGCGCTCAGCCTCTGCCGCGACAACGGGATGCGCATGCAGATCTTCGGCATCGAGCCGGAGGGCAGCGTGACCGACGCCATCCTCGGCCGGGAAATAGGCACGATCGTCGACTGACGTTGTCGACGCGGTGCGTCGTTGCACGGCGCGAACTGAGGGCCTGTCAGCCCTAAGCTTGACTCTGATTCAACGAACGAAGGAGCGACACGTGATCGCGGACTCATTGGCTGCAGCGACGGAGCGCATGACGAAGGCCGTCGAGGTGGCCAAGGACGACTTCTCCATGGTGCGTACCGGCCGCGCGAACCCTCAGCTGTTCCAGCGCATCCTGGTCGACTACTACGGCACGCCGACGCCCCTCGCTCAGCTCGCTTCGCTGCAGAACCCAGAGGCGCGCACGCTCGTCATCACGCCATACGACAAGTCGGCGCTCAAGGAGATCGAGAAGGCGATCGTCGCCGCCCCGAATCTCGGCGCCACTCCGAACAACGACGGCCAGATCATCCGTGTCACCATGCCCGAGCTGAACGAGGAGCGGCGCAAGGAGTACGTCAAGCTCGTGCGCGGCAAGGCAGAAGACGCCCGCGTGTCGATCAGGAACATCCGCCGCAAGTCGAAGGACGAGCTCGACGCGCTGAAGTCCGAGGTCGGCGACGACGAGGTCTCCCGCGCGGAGAAGGAGCTCGAGACCATCACGAAGAAGCACATCGATCAGGTCGACGAAGCTCTCACCCGCAAGGAAGCGGAACTCCTCGAGGTCTGATCCGACGATGACGACGCCGCCCGACGCCAACCCCGGCTCGCCGGGCGATGACGCGCGCCGCTCGCTCTTCAAGCGACGCATGCGCGATCGGCGCGCCGACCTCGAACGCCAGGTGCAGGCGACGAAGGCACAACTGGATGCCACCAGCGAGCGCATCCAGCAGCGCACAGGACGCAACCTGATCTTCGCGGTGCTCATCGGCCTGGTGCTCGGCGGCCTGCTCCTGGTGAGCCTGATCTTCATCAAAGAGCTCTTCATGGTGTTCGCGGCAGCCCTTGCCGGGTTCACGGGCTTCGAGTTCGCGACGGCGCTCCGCATCGCCGGGCTACGCGTTCCCAGAGTCGCGCTGACCGTCGTCGCGGTCGCACTGGTGCCCACCGCGTACTACCTGCACGCGTCAGGGGAGTGGTTGGTCGCCATCGCGGGCATCCTCTTCCTCTGGGTCTGGCGCCTCATCGGGGCCATCCCCAGATCCAGGCGCATCGCCGGCCCCGCGCTCGTGCGCGATCTCGTCGCCTCCGCGCTGGCGATCCTCTACGTGCCCTTCCTTGCGTGCTTCTCCGTGCTGCTCGTCGCACAGTCGGATGGGCAGTGGTGGACACTGGCGACGCTCATCCTCGTCGTGGCCGTCGACACCGGTGCGTACGCCACGGGTCTGTCGTTCGGCAGGCATCCGATGGCGCCGACCATCAGCCCGAAGAAGACGTGGGAGGGTTTCGCGGGGGCGGCCGCCGTCGCGCTCATCGCGGGCGTACTGCTGGCGGTCTTCATGCTGCACGCCGCCTGGTGGTTCGGCCTGATCTTCGGCGCTCTTCTGCTGATCACGGCAACCCTCGGCGACCTCACCGAGTCGCTCATCAAGCGCGACATCGGCATCAAGGACATGAGCTCGTGGCTCCCCGGTCACGGTGGCTTCCTCGATCGGCTCGACTCGGTCCTTCCGTCGGTCGCGGTCGCGTACGTGCTCTACGTGATCTTCGAGCCGCTCTTCCACTAGCCGCCTGCGGCGTCTTCACCGACTCGTTTGACAGAATGGCCCCGTGGCAACCTTTCCGACCGTGAAACGCGGCAAGCGCGGGTACGACCCTGCAGAGGTCGACGATTTCCTCGGCATGGCCCGCAAGGCCTACGACGGCGATCCGGACGTGCAGCTGACGTCCGAGGACATCCGACGCACCGGGTTCACCCTTCGGCATCACGGCTATCGGCCGGAAGCCGTCGACGGTGCGCTCGAGCGGCTCGAGGATGTCTTCGCCGTACGCGAGCGCGAACTGGCCAGGCAGGAGATGGGCGAGACCCGGTGGCTCGAAGAGGCCAGAGCGACGGCACAGGTCATCCTGAACCGCCTCGGGCGAGAAGAGGGCCACAGGTTCTCCCGCACCAGCATCTTCACCATCGGCTACAACCGACGCGAGGTGGACAAGTTCGCCAAGCGGCTGTCCCGCTATTTCAGGGACGGCATGCCGCTCTCGGTCGACGAGGTGCGCACTGTCGTCTTCCGCCAGCAGCGAGGCGGCTATCGCGAGGCTCAGGTCGACCTCCTGCTCGACGCCGTTGTCGATGTCATGCTGGCCGTTCGGTGAGGGACGCCAACGCCACGTCGGATGACCGCGACACCGGCTTTTCTCCGAATCGGGGTGCTTCGGCTTTGTCCCTGCCACCGATCTTCGTTATCGTCGTGTGATCGTGGCCAGGCGAGTCAGACACCTAGCAGAGCCTCCCGCACCGACCCGGAATGCGGTGGAGGCACGTCGTCGGCGACCCCGCATGGCCCGCCCGGTCGTCGTCGGCGTGGCGTTCCTCGCCGCGATCGGCTTCTTCCTGGTGAACATCGTCGACCCGTATTCGGGAGCGACCGCGTCGCCCGATTTCGCCTCGAGTCATGCGCGCTTCCTCGGCCAGCCCGTGCAGAAGCTCGCCGTCTCCGACGCGGCGTCGGCGCAGACCATCAGCATCGACAAGTACTCATCGAAGGCCAAGCCGAAACCCAAGCCGGTGGTCGTCGCACCGGTCGCGACCGACTCGTCGTCATCCGATTCCTCGGGCTTCACGGGCGCACCGGCGGCGGGAACGCCCGACCCTGGCAGCGCTCAGGCCTACGCGCAGGGCGTGCTCGCCTCGCAGGGCATGGGGGCAGACCAGTTCAACTGCCTGGTGGCGCTGTGGAACCGCGAGTCCAGCTGGAACGTCTACGCGTACAACGCAGGAACGGGCGCGTACGGAATTCCGCAGGCCCTGCCCGGCAGCAAGATGGCCTCCGCGGGCGCAGACTGGGCCACCAGCTTCGTCACGCAGGTGAACTGGGGTCTCGGCTACGTCGACGGCCGGTACGGCACACCGTGCGGCGCCTGGGCCCACTCCGAGTCGACCGGCTGGTACTGAGTTCGTCGACCTTCTGATTTGTAGACTTGTCGGATGCCGCGTAGCAACCATCCGAAGAGGCGCGGGGCATCGCGCGACGACGAGTCAGACGACCTGAGCCGGCTGATGTCGAGCTGGCGCCGCACAGAGACGCGCAGAGGCCGTGAGTGGAACGTCCAGCCGGTCTCAGCGTCGGCGGCCGTGAAGAGCTACACGTGCCCAGGATGCGGGGGAGTGATCGAACCCGGTGT
>JBQCJQ010000653.1:0-2537 GCA_051952615.1 Humibacter sp. | reverse complement strand
CGGCTGATCGACTCCGGCTTCTTCGGCCGCATCCTGTCGGTGCGCGGCGAGTTCGGCTACTGGGTGTTCGAAGGCGACTGGATGCCCGCCCAGCGCCCCAGCTGGAACTACCGCACCGAAGACGGCGGCGGCATCATCGTCGACATGTTCCCGCACTGGAACTACGTGCTGGAATACCTCTTCGGCCGCGTGGAGTCCGTGTACGCGCGTGCCGTCACGGAGATTCCCGAGCGCGTGGATGAGCAGGGCGAGGTCTACAAGGCCACCGCGGACGACGCCGCCTACGCCGTCTTCGACCTGGCCGGCGGCATCACGGCGCAGCTCAACTCGGGCTGGACCACGCGAGTGAACCGCGACGAGCTGGTGGAGTTCCAGGTGGATGGCACGCTCGGCAGCGCCGTCGTCGGCCTGTTCGGCTGCAAGATCCAGCCGCGCAACGCCACCCCGCGGCCGACGTGGAACCCGGACATCCCCGACACCCACGACTACGCGGCCGACTGGCATCAGGTGCCCGACACCGAGGTGTTCGAGAACGGCTTCAAGGTGCAGTGGGAGGAGTTCATCCGCCACGTCGCCGAGGACGCACCGTTCCCGTACGACTTCCTCTCCGGCGCGCGCGGCGTGCTGATGGCCGAGAAGGGGCTCGAGTCCAACCGCACCGGCGCCCGCGTCGACGTGCCCGTCGTGACGCCGGAGAACCTCCGCGAGCTCGCCGGAGCAGTGCGATGACCGATTTTCTGCTGCTGGATGCCTCGGGAGGCGTGACCACCGAGCGGATCGTCGAGAACGAGGCCACCCTCGCGCCGACCTCGCCGCTGCGCTCACGCGTCGCGTATGCGGCCGCTCATGTCATCCCGAAGCCGTACGCCGAGAACGTGCCGGGCCAGCCGGCCGACCTCGATTGGGATGCCACGCTCGCGTTCCGCCGCCACGTGTGGTCTCAGGGTCTCGGCGTCGCGGATGCCATGGACACGGCCCAGCGAAACATGGGGCTCGACGCCGCGGCGACCCGTGAGTTGATCGCACGCAGCGCGAACGAGGCGGCATCGGTCGACGGCGCGCTCGTGGTGGGCGTGAACACCGATCACGTCGACGACGAGGTCATCTCGCTCGACGCCGTGATCGACGCCTACGTGTCCCAGCTCGAGTTCACCGAGAGCACCGGGGCCGGGGTCGTGCTGATGGCGTCCCGCCACCTTGCCAGGGTTGCGGAGTCCGCCGCGGACTACGAGCGCGTGTACGACGCCGTGCTGGCGAAGGCGAATGGCCCGGTCATCCTGCACTGGCTCGGCGAGGTGTTCGACCCGGCGCTGAAGGGCTACTTCGGGGGACCCGGCGGTGACCTCGCAGCGGCGACCGACACCATGCTGCGCATCATCGAGAACAACGCGGGCACGGTCTCCGGCGTCAAGATGAGCCTCCTGGATGCCGACGCCGAGATCGCCGTGCGCGCTCGGCTTCCCCACACGGCGGCCATGTTCACCGGCGACGACTTCAACTACGTCGACCTGATCCGCGGCACCGACCCTCTCGGCGCCGAGGAGCCCGGCCACTTCTCGCACGCGCTGCTCGGCGCCTTCGCTGCGATCACACCAGTCGCTTCGCGGGCCATCCGGGCGCTCGACGACGGCGACGCGGACGCCTACGAGCGCATCCTGCGCCCCACCGAAGCGCTCAGCCGCCAGGTGTTCGCCGCACCGACCTTCTACTACAAGACCGGCGTCGCCTTCCTGAGCTGGCTGAACGGACACCAGCAGTCGTTCACGATGGTCGGCGGTCTGCACTCGGCGCGCAGCCTGCCCCACCTGTCCGAGATCGTGCGGCTCGCGAACGGCTCGGGCGCGTTGGAGCGTCCCGAGCTCGCCGCTGCGCGTTGGAACGGCCTCCTCGCGCTGAACGGCATCGTGGAGGCCGGCGCATGACGTCGCATCCACGGTTCTCGCTGAACCAGGCGACGGTGAAGTACGCGTCGCTCGCCGAGGCGATCCAGGCTGCTCAGGGCGCGGGCATCCCGGCGATCGGAACGTGGCGCGAGCCCGTCGCCGACATCGGGCTGGATGTCGCGACTCGGCTCATCGCCGATTCGGGTCTGCGGGTCTCGAGCCACTGCCGCGCGGGGTTCTTCACCGCGCACGAAGGCCCCGACTGGATCGCCTCGCTGGATGACAACCGTCGCGCGATCGACGAGACGGCGGCGCTCGCAGGGGCCGGGGCCGCGGGGTCGGCTGCGGTGCTCGTGCTCGTCGCGGGCGCGCTGCCCAAGGGTGACCGCGACCTCGTCGGGGCGCGCGAGAGAGTTCGCGACGCGCTCGGCGAGCTGGAGCCCTATGCGGCATCCGCCGGCGTGACGCTCGCGGTGGAGGCCCTGCATCCGATGTTCGCGGCCGACCGGTGCGTGGTGTCGACTCTGGGGCAGGCCATCGACCTCGCGGTCGAGGCGGGGCCGACGGTCGGCGTCGTGGTCGACACGTACCACATCTGGTGGGACCCTGAGGTGCTGCCGCAGATCGCCCGCGCGGGCGAGCTCGGCCGCATCG
>JBQCJQ010000652.1:0-2233 GCA_051952615.1 Humibacter sp. | reverse complement strand
CGGCCGGCGGGGTGCCCGCCCGGGGCCGGGCTACAGGGTGGCCATGCCGCCGTCGACCGTGAAGAGGGAGCCGGTGGCGAAGGCGCCGTCGTCGCTCGCGAGGTACACCATGATGCCCTCGACGTCGCGCGGCGAACCCGCTCGCCCCAGCGGGATGCGGCCGATGATCGCCGCCCGCGACTCCGGGTCGTCGCTGATCGTCGTCACCAGTGTGGTCTCGGTGTACGCCGGCACGACAGTGTTCACCCGGATGTTGTCGCGCGCGTACGCCGCGGCCACCGTGCGCGCCAACCCGTGGATGCCCGCCTTCGTGGCGCTGTACGCCGTGAAGTCAGCGCCCTCGCCGTTCAGCCCGGTGGGGCTTCCGGTGAGGATGATCGACCCTCCCCGAGGCGTGGCCCAGGTGGATGACCCGCCGGCCGCCGACCCGCCGTCGCCCAGAGCTGCATCGCGCCGCAGCATCGCCCGCACCGCGTGCTTCACGGTGAGGAACGTGCCCGTCAGGTTGATGTCCACCGTGCGCCGCCACACGTCGAGATCGAGGTCCGCGGCCTTCGCGTCGTGCCCGAAGAGCTGCACACCGGCGTTGGCGACCACGACGTCCGGAGTCCATCCGTCGCGGTCCAGCTCGGCGAACGCATCCTCGACGGTCTTCTCGTCGGAGATGTCCATGGTGACGGCCCGGGCGGTCGGACCCAGTTCGGCGGCGACCCGAGCCGCGGCATCCGCATCACGGTCGGCGATCACGACGCGGGCGCCCTCCGCCGCGAAGCGCGAGGCGACCGCGCGGCCGATTCCCGTTCCGCTCCCGGTGACGAGGGCGGTCTTGCCGTCGAGGGTGATCATCGGGCGGCTCCTTGCTCGTTCTGTCGTTCGTTCATGGATGTCCCGCCTCAGCGCTCGATGTGGTCGAGGTGCAGCATGCGGGCGAGGTTCTTGTCGAGCTCGTCGTCGCGGAAGATCTTCTTCCAGTCGTCCTTGATGATGCTCTCGCGCCCGTACTGCATGGCGATCAGGCAGGCGTCGCTGAACGGGTTGTCGCCGCGCAGGCCGTTCGCCAGCGCCACCTGCGTGTGGCCGTACAGGATGCTCCGCGCGGCCTTCTCCGGAACGCCCATCGTGTTCACGGCCTCACTCAGCGCCTCGTTCAGCAGCTCGCCGATCATGCACGCCACGGTCTCGACCAGCGTCGGCTCGAGCTGTGCGAGCTGCTTGATCGTGACGAAGTGCACGTCGATCACGGGCGCATAGATGGCGCGAACCGTGGCCTCGAGGATCGCCTTCTTCGCCGGGTCGTCCGACTCGATCGCGGCGATCGCGTCCTGCGGTGCTGCGATGCCGCCGAACGTGTCGGCGTACTCCTCGGGAGTGGTGCGCTGAAGGAAGATCGACGGATGACACGGGTGGGCGCACGCACGGATGACGTCGTCCCGGTCGGTCAACAGCCCGGCGTAGGCGGCGGCGGGGTCGAGGGTGAGCGCGATCGACCCGGACTTCATCTGCGGCACGAGGTCGGCCGTGACGGACGCCAAGGCGAGGTCGGGCACGGCGAAGACCACGATGTCGGCGTTCGCGACGGCGTCTGCGGCATCCGTCAGCTCGCGTCCCGCGTCGGTGGTGCGCTGTCGGCCGGCCGGAGAGTTCTCCACATAGAAGACGGTGTGGGCGGTCTTCACCAGGTTGTTCGAGACGCGCATGCCCATCTTGCCGCCCGCGCCGATGACGGCGATGGTGTGGGTTGCGGTGTCGGCGGCGCCGCCGTTCGGTGAGTTGTCGGTCATTCGATGCTCCTCAGGTAGTCGAGTGCGATGCGGGTCCATTCCCGCTCGGTGCGGACGGTGGTCTCTGCGTCGCCCTGCCAGGGCAGCCAGTGCTCGACGATCTCGTCGATGCCGCGCTCCCTCGGCCGAACGGCGGCGAGAAGTTGGTGATAGTCGTGCAGGCCCTCGCCCATCGGCGCACCGCTGTAGGTGAAGCCGACCCAGCCGGGCTGACGGGCGAAGGCGAAGTCCTTCGCGTGCACGTTCCCGGTCATCCGGGCGGTGCGCTCGACGCAGTCGCGGGGTGACTCCAGCCGGGCGACGACGTTCGCCGGGTCGAGGCAGATGCGCAGGCTGGGGCTGTCGACGCGCTCGACGAGGACGGCGAGGTCAAACCAGCTCACCAACACGTAAGTAAAAAACGCAATAATAACCCCCCCGGCTTCGTTATATGGCATCGCTCGCCGCAGCCC
>JBQCJQ010000651.1:0-5311 GCA_051952615.1 Humibacter sp. | reverse complement strand
CTTCGCGCGGGCATCGTCAGCGCCTACCAGGAGAACTACGTTCTCGGCGCGACCCTCAGGGGGCTGGGGTCGAGGCGCGTGTTCTTCGTGCACGTCTTCAGGAACGCGGCCGGTCCGTCGCTCGCGCTGATCGGCCTGCACCTGCCCAACCTGCTCGGCGGCGCGGTGGTGACCGAGACGATCTTCGCGCTCTCGGGCTACGGGGTGTTCGCCAGCCAGTCGGCGCTGCACGGCGACGTTCCGTCGGTGCAGGGCGTGCTCGTCGTCTCGATCGTCATCGTCGTCGTGTTCAACCTGATCGTGAACGTGCTGCTGAACCGCATCGTCCCGTCCGCGGCGAGGGGGGTCTGAGATGGTCGCGCGGTTGGTGCGGATGCCGACGGCATGGGTCTCGGCGGTCATCCTGCTCGGCGTTCTCGTGATCGGCATCGTCGGCCCGCTCGTGGCGCCGCACGACCCGCTCGCCGGTAGCGGCAGCGTGCTCGCCGCGCCCTCGGCCGCTCATCCGCTCGGCACCGACTACCTCGGTCGCGACGTGCTCAGCAGGCTGCTGGCCGGGGCGCCGGTGAGTGTGCTCGGCGCCGTCGAGGTCGCCGGGATCGCCCTGGTGGTCGGATCCGTTCCCGGACTGCTGTCCGTGTACCTCGGCCGCACGTTCGAGTGGGTGACCCTGCGTCTCGTCGACACGCTCATCGCACTGCCGTTCCTGGTCTTCGCCGTCGCCATGACGGCTCTCCTCGGAAACGGGATGACGCAGGCGATGGTCAGCGTCGGCATCCTGCTCTCGCCCATGGTCTACCGGGTGGTGCGTGCCGCTGCACTGCCCGTCTCGACGTCTCAGTACGTGGAGGCCGCCGCCCTCACCGGCGCGTCGGCGACATGGATCCTGCGCAAGCAAGTGCTCCCGAAGGTGATCGCTCCGCTCGGCATCGCCGCGGCGAGCGCCGCAGGAACCGGCCTCGTGATCGTCGCCAGCCTCACGTTCCTCGGCATCGGGGTGCAGCCGCCGGCGCCGACCTGGGGCGGCATGCTCGCCTCCGACGTGGGCTACCTCGCGTACCAGCCCTACGCGCCGATCTTCCCCATCGCCTTGATCGTGCTCACGGTGCTGGCGCTCAACCTGCTCGCCGACGTCATCAGGGACTCCTCGGGCGAAAGCGGCCGGGTGATGCAGAAGAAGCGCGCGCTGCGCAAGCGCTCCCGCCGCCCCGTCGTGCGAACCGTGCAGGAGGGATGACGGATGTCGGACACGACCGCCCCCGCCACCACCGGCTCGACATCGACCGCTGGGGACGCGAGTCCCTTCGTGGTCGAGGTCGACAACCTCACGATCCACAACCACTACGCGGAGACGAACGCGGTCTCCGGCGTCTCGTTCACGCTGCGACCCGGCGAGGTGATCGGCATCGTGGGCGAGTCGGGACGCGGCAAGACCATCACCTGCCGCGCCCTGCTCGGCGCGCTGCCGGAGCTCTTCGAGATCGTCGACGGCGACGTACGCCTCTTCGGCCGCGACGTGCGCACCCTGTCGAAGCGCGACTGGGTCCGCCTGCGCGGCACGGGCGTCGCCGCCGTCTTCCAGGACCCTGCGTCATACCTCAACCCGTCGATCACGGTCGGCAAGCAGGTCGAGGAAGTGCTCCGGGTCAAGAAGGGCATGAGCCGACGCGAGGCCAGGACGCGTTCGATCGAGCTGCTGGCTGCCATGCACATCCGCGACCCTGAATACGTGCACCACCAGTTCCCCCACGAACTGTCGGGCGGGATGCTCCAGCGTGCGCTCATCGCCGCGGCAGTGGCATCCGAGCCGGCACTGCTGATCGCCGATGAGGCCACCACGGCGCTGGACGTGACGGTGCAGGCCGAGATCATCGACCTCCTCGCGGACCTGCGGGAACGCCTGGGCCTCGCGCTCATCGTCGTGTCGCACGACCTCGCCGTCGTCGCACAGCTCTGCTCGAAGATCATCGTCATGCGCGCCGGTGAGGTGGTCGAGCAGGGCACCCGCGACGAGGTGCTCTTCTCCCCCCGGCACGAGTACACCCGTCTTCTTCTCGACGAGCATCACCGATACGGGCTCGAGCGTTTTCTCGGCCGAGAGGAGGCATCGGATGACTGAACGTGTACAGACCGAGCTCCTGCGGGTGGAGGGTGTCGACGTCGCGTACGGACGCGGCGCATCACGCCGCCAGGTGCTCTTCGACGCGCACCTCACCGTGCAGAAGGGCGAGATCGTCGGGCTGATCGGCGAGACGGGGTCGGGCAAGTCGACGCTCGCCCGCACCGTGCTCGGCCTCGTCTCTCCCACCAAGGGCTCGGTGCAGATCGAGGGCAACGAGGTGACGCGCCTCTCAGCGAGGCAGCGGCGGGAGTTCCGCCGAACGGGTGTCGCCAACTACGTCTTCCAGGACCCGCTGCGCAGCCTCGACCCCGAGGCGACACTTCGCCAGTCCGTTGCGGAGCCCCTTCTCGTGCGCGGCGGCCTCTCACGGGCCGAGATCGAGCAGCGGGTGCGCACGCAGTTCGATCGCGTGCTCCTCGACGCCGACCTGCTCGACCGCCTCCCCGGCCAGGTCTCCGGAGGTCAACGACAGCGGGCGGCCATCGCCCGCGCACTCATCACCGAGCCGTCGCTGCTGATCCTCGACGAACCGGTGAGCGCTCTGGACTCGGCGAATCGTGTGCAGATCCTCGAGTTGCTGCAGAGGCTCGCCGGCCCCGAGGTCGGACTGCTCTTCATCTCGCACGACCTGGGTTCGGTCGCCGGCATCACCGATCGGGTGGTGGTGCTCTATCGCGGGCGCGTCGTCGACTCGGGCACCACCCGAGACGTCATCTCGTCTCCCGCCCACCCGTACAGCAGGCTGCTCGTCGGCTCGGCTCCGACGGTGGCAGGAGCGTCGTCGACCAGGGAGTGGCGGGCATCGCTCCGCGAAGAGATCGATCAGCTCGAGGCGGGCTGATCCTCCCGTCGACCGTTCACTCGTCGACCCAGAACCCCCGCCAACCGAACTGGGAGCCGGGGTCGCCGAACATGCCGTCGCGTCCGACCGATCCCCAGGCATCCGTGGTGCTGCTGCCCGGCCTCGGCGCTCGCGAGCCGAGGTAGCTGTCCACGACGGCGACCCCGAGATCGTCGAGCTCCGGTGCGACGACGCGACCCCCGACTCGCCGTGCGAGCCCGTCCACGAAGCGTGCGAGGCCGGGGTCGGAACCGAGGCGGAAGATCGTGATCTGGGCGCCGAGCCGCTGCGAGACATCCAACTCGTCGACGGTGTGAGCGACGGTCACCGGATGCGGCGGGTAGGCGAAGTGCACGCTGCCGTCGGCTTCGAGGTGCGACGTCGGCTCGCCATCCGTGACGACCAGCAGCACGGGTTGCGCGTCGGGGTTCTTGCGGAAGTACCTGTTGGCCAGCAGCAGCGCGTGGTGCAGGTTCGTGCCCTTGTCCCACATGGCGTCGAGGCCGGTGAGCTCCTCGATCTCCATCACCTGCGCGTGCCGTGAGAAGCCGATGAGCTGCAGCCGATCGTCGCGGAACCGCGTTCGGATCAGGGTGTGCAGCGCAAGGGCCGTGCGCTTCATCGGCACCCAGCGGCCATCCATCGCCATCGAGAACGAGGTGTCGACGAGCAGGGCGACGGCGGCCTGTGTTCGCGACTCGGTCTCGCTGACCTCGATGTCGTCGAGCCCGATCGCCCTGCCGTCGCCGCCTGCCGCTCGCCGCAGAACGCCGTTGAGGATGGTGCGCGGTATGTCCCACGGCTCGGTGCTGCCGAACTCCCACGGCTTCGTCGCACCGGATGCCTCGCCCGCGGCGCCCGCCAGCCGAACATCGCGCTCCCCCGCACGCCGGGACATCCGTGTTGCGATGTCCTTGAGCAGTGTCTGGCCGAGCTGGCGCATCGCCTTGGGCGTGAGCTGCAGGTTGCCGTTCGAGTCGCGCCGGAACGTGTTGTTCGCGCGCAGAGCCTGCTCCAGTTCGCGCAGGGTGCGGGCATCCACCGCGGCGTCGTCTCCGAGCTGGCGAGCGAGCTTGTCCAGGTCGATGTCGTCGAGCCGCGCGCCGTCGTACGACTGGGCGAGCTGCTCCGCCAGCGCGTCGAGGTCCGCGAGGTCCTGGATTACGCCGGTGCCGTCGCCGAGGCCGAGCCCCTGCTCGCCGTCGAATCGCTCGGAGCCCGACCAGTCCTCTCCGGGCCGCAGGGCCCTGAGGTTGTCGTCGAGCTGGGAGAGGGACTGCATGAGCTGCGGCGAGCCGAACGCCTGCTGCGACAGGCCCATCAACTCCTCGCGCTGCTCAGGGGTCATCGAGTTGAGCATGCGCTGCGCGGCCGCCGACCTCGCAGCGAGTGCGTCGATCAGCTCGTCGACGTTCTGCGGCTGCTCGGGAAAGTAGTCGCCGTGCTTCTGCATGAACTCGTCGAAGTCCTGCTGGGTGTCCTCGCCTCGACGGTGCTTGTCGAGCAGGTCGTTGAGGTCGGAGAGCATCTCGTTCACGGCCTGACGGTCCTCGTCCGAGACGTTCTGCAGCGTCTGCTTCATGCCTTCGAAGCGCTGGCCGAGCAGCTCCTGCCCGAGCAGGTCCTTGATCTTCTGGTAGTCGGCACGCGCCTGCGACGATCGCCAGTCGTAGTCCGCCAGCTCGTTCACGGCCGCCGAGGTGGAGGTGGGAAGGTTCTCCAGCCTCATCTCGGCGAAGTCGCGATCCATGTCATCCATGTCCACGTCGCGGGCGAGCTGCTTGCGCTCCTCGAGCACCGCATGGTCGAGGAGCTTCTGGATGTCCTGCAGCGTGCCCCCGAGGTTGTGCCTGCGGAGCAGGTCGCGGCGGCGCCCCTGCACCTGGCGCGCGAGGTCGTCGAGGCCCAGCTGGTCGCGTCCCCCTCTGCGGAGGTACTCGTTCAGTGCGCGCTCCGGAGAGTAGCCCGCCATCACGTCCTCGCCGATGGCGTCGAGCGCTTCGGCGAGGTCGACCGGCGGGGCCAGCGGATCGCCGCCCTCGTATCGATGGAACCGGCTGACCGGTCCGCGTTGAGGCTCAGCCATAGATCGTCTCGCTGCCATCGGTGTCCTTGCCGATCTTGCGCGCCAGGTAGAGGCCCTCGAGCGCCAGCTCGATCGCTGCGGCCTTCTCCCCGTCGGTCTTCGCCTCGAGTCGCTCGACGACCTCGTCGTAGAGCGGTGACTCGCCGAGCACGGGAAGACCCTCGAGGAACTCCCGCGCCGTGACGTGCTCGCCCGTCGCGACCATGGCGCCGTCCTCGATGGCGGTGACCAGGGGCCCGAAGTCCACGCCGCGCAGGTGGGC
>JBQCJQ010000650.1:0-4224 GCA_051952615.1 Humibacter sp. | reverse complement strand
TAGTTGACGGATGCCTCGACCCCGTCCATCCGGTTCAGACGCTTCTCGATCCGCGCGGCGCACGAGGCGCACGTCATCCCGCCGATCTCGAGCTCGATCCGGGCGGCGGGGGCCGAGGCGCCGCTCACGCGCGGACCGCGCTGTAGCCGGCCTCGTCGACGGCCGCGATGACGGCGTCGTCGGCGAGCTCCGCCGCCGAGACGATGCGCAGGGTGCCGGCCGCTGCGCTGACCTGGACGTCCTCGACGCCGGCGAGCTTCGACACCTCGCTGCGCACGGATGCCTCGCAGTGCCCGCAGGTCATCCCGGTGACCTTGTACTCGACAGTGCTGTTCTCGATCCCGGCCATGTCGCCGCCTTTCTCGTGGAGTTCCAGGATACCCCTGAGGGGTACCGCGATATCAGACTATACCCATCGGGGGTATGTGGGTGCGGAGTCCCGATATCGGATCGAAATCCCCCGGTCGCCCCCGTTACACATCGTTAACGAACGGCAACATTCGCGAACCCTTGTCGCGATTAGGTTTGTCGCATTGGGGCGGCGCCCGAGTCGTTCCCCCGATCACCCATAACAAGGAGCAACATGAGCGTCTTCACCCGCTCGCGCGGATCTGCCCTCCTCGGCGGCATCGCGCTCGTCGGCGCCAGCGCCCTCGTCCTCGCCGGCTGCGCCTCTGGCGGCGGCAACGAGGGGGACGGCGACGGGGCGTCGCAGGAGGCCCGCGACCTCACCCTCAAGATCGGCACGATCCTTCCCCAGACGGGCAGCCTCGCGTACCTCGGCCCGCCCGAGGAGGCGGGCGTCGGTCTGGCCGTCGACGACGTCAACAAGGCCGCCAAGGGCATCACGATCGGCGACATCGTCTGGGGCGACTCCGGCGACACCGACAACAAGGCCTACGCGACCACGATCCAGAAGCTGATCTCCGAGAAGGTGACCGCCGCCATCGGCGCCGCCTCGTCGGGTGTGACGAAGCTCTTCCTCGACGACGCGGTCGCGGCAGGCATCCTCACGTTCTCGCCGGCGAACACCTCGCTCGACTTCACCAACTGGGACGACAACAACCTCTACTGGCGCACGGCCCCGGCCGACACGCTCCAGGGCGAGGTGCTCGGCAACCTGGTGGGCGAGGACGGGCACAAGAACGTGGCCGTCATCTACCAGAACGACTCCTACGGAACGGGCCTGAACAAGACCTTCCAGGACACGTTCAAGAGCACGGGTGGCGAGATCGTCGCCGAGCAGTCCTACAACACCGGTGACACCAACTTCGACGCCCAGATCTCGGCCGTCCTCGCGTCGAACCCCGACGCCATCGCCCTGATCACGTTCGACGAGATCTACACGATCGGTCCGGCGCTGCTCGCAGCGGGCTACCCGGCCAAGGACCTGTACCTCGTCGACGGCAACCTGAAGAACTTCGGCAAGGACGACAAGTGGCCCGCCGGAGTCAGCATGGAGGGTGCGAAGGGCACCACGCCCGCCGGCCCGGCGCCGGACGAGGAGTTCTATAAGCGGCTGAACGACTGGGCTGTCGCCGACGGCCGTCCTGAGATCGCCGACTACAGCTACGCGAACGAGGCGTACGACGCGATCGTGCTCATCTCGCTCGCCGCGCTGGCCGCGAACTCGTCCGACCCGACCGACATCGCCGGCAAGCTGCAGGAGGTCTCGGGCGGATCGGGCGACGGCGAGAAGTGCACGTCGTACGCCGACTGCGCCGACATCATCCTCGGTGGCGGCACGGCGGACTACGACGGCTACTCGGGCCCGATCACGTTCGACGAGCACGGCGACCCGACGGACGCCACGATCGGCATCTTCCAGTACGGCGCCGACAACAACTACACGCGCATCGACCTGTAATCCAGGACGCAGCGACGAGG
The DNA here is from genome assembly GCA_051952615.1 of Humibacter sp. Taxonomy (GTDB): domain Bacteria; phylum Actinomycetota; class Actinomycetes; order Actinomycetales; family Microbacteriaceae; genus Humibacter. The sequence goes on along the minus strand of JBQCJQ010000650.1, from coordinate 2,337 downwards.
GCCCCGGAGCGATCCGGGGCCCTTCGTGCGTGTGGCCGAGGCGGGGTTCCGCGGCGGGGCTGACGATGCGGGCGACCGACTGCGCCGGGTGATCGACTGCGCCGAGCGACCGACAGTGCTGAGCGACCGACGGCGCAGGCGACCGATGGTGCACGCGACCGATGGTGGCAGGAAGCAACGGCGCCCGCGTCCCCGTGCACCGACAAGACGAGGGGGTGGATGCCGCGGCATCCACCCCCTCGTCTTGTCGGTGCACGGGGACGCGGGCGCCGTTGCTTCCTGCCACCATCGGTCGCGTGCACCATCGGTCGCCTGCGCCGTCGGTCGCTCAGCACTGTCGGTCGCTCGGCGCAGTCGATCACCCGGCGCAGTCGGTCGCCCGCATCGTCAGCCCCGCCGCGGAACCCCGCCTCGGCCACACGCACGAAGGGCCCCGGATCGCTCCGGGGCCCTCGTCGCTGCGTCCTGGATTACAGGTCGATGCGCGTGTAGTTGTTGTCGGCGCCGTACTGGAAGATGCCGATCGTGGCGTCCGTCGGGTCGCCGTGCTCGTCGAACGTGATCGGGCCCGAGTAGCCGTCGTAGTCCGCCGTGCCGCCACCGAGGATGATGTCGGCGCAGTCGGCGTACGACGTGCACTTCTCGCCGTCGCCCGATCCGCCCGAGACCTCCTGCAGCTTGCCGGCGATGTCGGTCGGGTCGGACGAGTTCGCGGCCAGCGCGGCGAGCGAGATGAGCACGATCGCGTCGTACGCCTCGTTCGCGTAGCTGTAGTCGGCGATCTCAGGACGGCCGTCGGCGACAGCCCAGTCGTTCAGCCGCTTATAGAACTCCTCGTCCGGCGCCGGGCCGGCGGGCGTGGTGCCCTTCGCACCCTCCATGCTGACTCCGGCGGGCCACTTGTCGTCCTTGCCGAAGTTCTTCAGGTTGCCGTCGACGAGGTACAGGTCCTTGGCCGGGTAGCCCGCTGCGAGCAGCGCCGGACCGATCGTGTAGATCTCGTCGAACGTGATCAGGGCGATGGCGTCGGGGTTCGACGCGAGGACGGCCGAGATCTGGGCGTCGAAGTTGGTGTCACCGGTGTTGTAGGACTGCTCGGCGACGATCTCGCCACCCGTGCTCTTGAACGTGTCCTGGAAGGTCTTGTTCAGGCCCGTTCCGTAGGAGTCGTTCTGGTAGATGACGGCCACGTTCTTGTGCCCGTCCTCGCCCACCAGGTTGCCGAGCACCTCGCCCTGGAGCGTGTCGGCCGGGGCCGTGCGCCAGTAGAGGTTGTTGTCGTCCCAGTTGGTGAAGTCGAGCGAGGTGTTCGCCGGCGAGAACGTGAGGATGCCTGCCGCGACCGCGTCGTCGAGGAAGAGCTTCGTCACACCCGACGAGGCGGCGCCGATGGCGGCGGTCACCTTCTCGGAGATCAGCTTCTGGATCGTGGTCGCGTAGGCCTTGTTGTCGGTGTCGCCGGAGTCGCCCCAGACGATGTCGCCGATCGTGATGCCCTTGGCGGCCTTGTTGACGTCGTCGACGGCCAGACCGACGCCCGCCTCCTCGGGCGGGCCGAGGTACGCGAGGCTGCCCGTCTGGGGAAGGATCGTGCCGATCTTGAGGGTGAGGTCGCGGGCCTCCTGCGACGCCCCGTCGCCGTCCCCCTCGTTGCCGCCGCCAGAGGCGCAGCCGGCGAGGACGAGGGCGCTGGCGCCGACGAGCGCGATGCCGCCGAGGAGGGCAGATCCGCGCGAGCGGGTGAAGACGCTCATGTTGCTCCTTGTTATGGGTGATCGGGGGAACGACTCGGGCGCCGCCCCAATGCGACAAACCTAATCGCGACAAGGGTTCGCGAATGTTGCCGTTCGTTAACGATGTGTAACGGGGGCGACCGGGGGATTTCGATCCGATATCGGGACTCCGCACCCACATACCCCCGATGGGTATAGTCTGATATCGCGGTACCCCTCAGGGGTATCCTGGAACTCCACGAGAAAGGCGGCGACATGGCCGGGATCGAGAACAGCACTGTCGAGTACAAGGTCACCGGGATGACCTGCGGGCACTGCGAGGCATCCGTGCGCAGCGAGGTGTCGAAGCTCGCCGGCGTCGAGGACGTCCAGGTCAGCGCAGCGGCCGGCACCCTGCGCATCGTCTCGGCGGCGGAGCTCGCCGACGACGCCGTCATCGCGGCCGTCGACGAGGCCGGCTACAGCGCGGTCCGCGCGTGAGCGGCGCCTCGGCCCCCGCCGCCCGGATCGAGCTCGAGATCGGCGGGATGACGTGCGCCTCGTGCGCCGCGCGGATCGAGAAGCGTCTGAACCGGATGGACGGGGTCGAGGCATCCGTCAACTA
>JBQCJQ010000649.1:0-2317 GCA_051952615.1 Humibacter sp. | reverse complement strand
ATGCCGCGCCTCATCCATCTCAACGGACCGTCGCGAGTGGGAAAGTCGACCCTGGCTCGGCGCTATGTGGCGGAGCATCCCGGCACGCTGAACCTCGACGTCGACGTTCTGGCCGGCCTGATCGGTGGATGGCAAGACGACTTCTTCGCCGCCCTCGAGGTCGCCAAGGGCCATGCGATCGCCATGGGCGTCAGGCACCTCGAGCGCGGAGACGACGTCGTGCTGCCGCAGTTGATCACGAGCTATGACGGGTCGCCGTGGGCGGACACGATCGCCGAGCAGGCCCGCGCCGACTACATCGAGATCGCGTTGCTGGTCGATCCTGCTTCTCATCTCCGTCGTCTCGGGGCGAAAGAGGCGGAGAATCCCGTCGATGCACACATCCAGCGCACGCTCGCGGAGCCGGACGGCGAGCTGATGGAGCACATCCGGGCCGATCTCGACGAGTACCTCGCCGGACGTCCGAGCACGATCCTGATCGACACCAGCACCCTCGATGCCGAGCAGACCTACCAGCGAATCGTCACCGCGATCGGCGGTGCGTAGCCCAGAGGACGAACCATGACCGAGATCACCGTGCACCGTGAACTCCCCGCCACCATCGACCGCGTCTGGCGATCGTGGACGGACCCCACCGAACTCGCCACGTGGTTCTGGCCGCCGAGCTTCGGCACCACGTGTGCGATCGAGCTGAAGGTCGGAGGCGACATCCACATCGCCGCTTCGCATCCCGGTATGGGCGTCAGCGGCGAGTTCCTGGCGGTCGACGAGCCGACGGCGCTGTCGTTCACCTGGCGCTGGGACGGCGAGGATGACGAGTCGCTCGTCACGCTGACGCTCACGCCGATGGACGACGGCACCCGCTTGGAGCTGACCCACGACCGGCTTCGGGACGAGGAGGTCGCGACCGAACACGAACAGGGATGGAACGACTGCCTGGACCGACTCCCCGCATTCTTGGAGGAGTGACCGGCTCGGGGTTCCCAGCCCGCGGCGGGGGGCTTACAGCACGACGAACCCGATGATCGCGCTGGCGATCGACACGATGGCCAGCACGAGGGACGGCACGAACGACTCCTTGCGGCGCGCGTGCACCACGACGGCCCCGATCATCAGCACCGCGAGGCACAGCGCCGCGATGGGGGCGAGGATGACGGCAACACCCGTGAACAGCGGAAGGGTGAGTCCGAACGCTCCGACGATCTCGGCCGTGCCGATCAGCTTGACGGAGGGTGTCGCGAAGTCCTCGACCCAGCCCATCGCGCCGGCGAGCTTCGCCTTGGGCTGCGAGACCTTGGTGATCCCCGAGGCGAGGAACGCGAGTGCGAGAACGATGTTGATGATCCAGAGGGCGATGGTCATGGGAGTGGATGTCCTTGATGGTTACGATCAGTAAGTAATGACATGATGCGTTACCAATGCGTCGCGTGCAAAAGGCACACGGGCGTAACCGAGCGTCGGAACAAGCCATCCGGGAGGGCAGCATGAGCGAGGATGCCCCGCTCAGCACCTACGAGTCGTCGTGCGAGCACGACGCCGAGGCCGGCGCGGCCGTGCGCGAGGTGCTCGACCGGATCGGAGACAAGTGGTCGCTGCTGGTGATCGCGACGCTCCGGGCAAGGCGCCTGCGCTTCACGGAGCTGAGGCAGCACATCCCCGGCATCTCGCAGCGCATGCTGACTCTCACGCTGCGCCAGCTCGAGCGCGACGGACTCATCGAGCGCACCGCCTACGCCGAGGTGCCGCCGCGGGTCGAGTACGAGCTCACGCGGCTGGGCGGCACGCTCGTCGACTGGGCCATCGCCCTCGGCGACTGGGCGAACGAGAACCGGGGGACGATCGAGGCGTCCAGGGCCGCCTACGACAGGCGCCACGGCGCGCGCTGAGGCGGCGACCGAGCGCTGACGCGGCTCCGCCGCGCCGAGGCGGCTCCGCCGCGCCGAACTTCGGAGATCTGCCCCGACACGCCGGTGTCGGCTGTTCGGCAGCGGCGCGTCGCCGCAATTCTCCGAAACTCAGCAGCCCTTGACAGAATTCATCACCCGTTGAATTATGAAGATACGCCGACCGGCATCGCCACACCCGCAGTTCAAACGCTCAATCTCCACAACGCAATACGCTCCACAAGGCGGCGGCGTGGACGGCGCCGTACGCAACCATCCACCCGGCCAACGGCGGCTTGCCCGGCGGGGACGGGCGAGCAATAGGCGGAGGGCCCTTCTCATGCGCGCGATCGTGATCAAGGAATTCCAGGAGCTGCGTCGCGACCGGCGCACGCTCGCACTGCTCATCGTGATGCCGCTGCTGTTGCTGATCA
>JBQCJQ010000648.1:0-3167 GCA_051952615.1 Humibacter sp. | reverse complement strand
GCTGGTACAACTGGGGGTTGCCCGCCCTGGTCACCCTGATCGCCGCGGTCGCCCGGCTGTGGGCACTCGGCGACCCGCACGCCCTCGTGTTCGACGAGACGTTCTACGTGAAGGACGCCTGGACCATCCTCCACAAGGGGTGGGAGGCGGCCTGGCCCGCGAACATCGACACGAAGTTCGCCGACGGTGACGTGAACTCCTACACGAACGATCCGGAGTTCATCGCCCATCCGCCGTTCGGCAAGTGGATGATCGCCGCCGGCCTCGCGATCTTCGGCGCACAGAACACGGTGGGGTGGCGCATCAGCACCGCCGTCGTGGGCATCCTCGCCGTCGTCGTGCTGATGGTCATCGCGAAGATGCTGTTCCGCTCGACGATGATCGCCGCGCTCGCCGGTTTCATCATGGCGGTCGACGGCAACGCCATCGTGATGAGTCGCGTCGCCATCCTCGACAACTCGGTGATGTTCCTCGCATTGCTCGCCTTCCTGTGCGTGCTCCTGGATCGTTCGTGGCGCGAGAGACGGCTTGCGACGTGGATCGCCGCCAGGGAAGCCGCCGGCCTCAGGATCGGCTGGGGGCCGTGGCTCTGGTGGCGTCCGTGGCTCATCATCGCGGGCATCCTGCTCGGGCTCGACGCCGGTGTGAAGTGGACTGGCTTCTACTTTCTCGCCTTCTTCGCGGTGTACGTGCTGCTGGTGGACGTTCTGGGGAGACGCCGGTCGGGCATCCGTCTGTGGCCGGAGGGTGGCATCGTCAAAGGCGGCATCGTCACCTTCGTGCTGATGGTGCCGCTCGCCTTCGCGACCTACATCGCGACGTGGAGCGGATGGCTCCTGAACCGCGGCGGCTACTACCGCGACTATGTGCAGACGACTCCGAGCGCGCGAGCCACCGGCCTGCTGTCCTGGGTGCCCGACTGGGCTCAGAACCTGTGGAAGTACCAGCAGGAGATGTACGGGTACTCGATCAACCTGCACACTCCGCACCCGTATCAGTCCAACCCGCTCACGTGGCTGCTGCAGCTGCGGCCGACGAGCATGTACTACGTCGGCACGAAGTACGGCGTCGACGGATGCACCGCGCCCGGTGGCTGCGCCTCCGCGATCACCGACCTCGGCAACCCGATCATCTGGTGGGCGGGCACCGCGGCCATCATCTACCTGATCTACCGGCTGATCAGGTATCGCGACTGGCGTTATGGCCTCATCCTCACCGGCCTCGCCGCCGGATACCTGCCCTGGATGCTCTACGCCGGCCGCACCATCTTCACCTTCTACTCGATCGCGTTCGCGCCCTACGTGTTCCTCGCGCTCGCTGCGGTGTTCGCCCTCATCGTGGGAAAACCGACGGATGACACCTATCGGCGAACACGAGGTCTCAGCCTTCTCGCGGTGTTCGTCATCGTGATCACGGCCGTCTCGGTCTTCTTCTACCCGATCTGGACCGGCATGCAGATTCCGTTCTGGTTCTGGCAGATCCACATGTGGCTGCCGAACATCTCGACCGGGATCGGGACTTTGGGCTGGATTTGAGTCGGCTTCCCCGCGCACGCCATTCCCGTCAAGCCGTGTCGGATGTCGGGAGTGCGTGATACTCCGGAACCATGACGCGACGAGAACTCCCCGGAAGCCATCGTGAGGCCGTCCCCGCGGCCACCCCGACAGCACCGCTCGGCGACGACGAAAAGGTCGAGGCGACACTGGTGCTCCGCCGGCGAGAGCCGGTTCCCGACGAGGTGCTGCAGAACCCGATACCGCGCGACGAGTTCGTGCAGCGATACGGTGCGGATCCGGCCGACGTCGACGCCGTCGTCGAAGAGGCGCGCGCGGCCGGTGCCGAAGTGCTGAGCGTCGATCCGGGCGAGCGGCGCATCCGCATCAGGGCAACGGCACGCGTGGTGCGCGAACTGTTCGGAGCCGACCTGCAGAACGTGTCGCACGAGCATGCCGACGGTGCGACATCCACATTCCGACAGCGCACCGGGTCGCTGAGCGTGCCGGAGAGCATGCACGAGCGCGTGGTCGCCGTGCTCGGACTGGATGACCGCCCGCAGGCCACCGCCCACTTCGTGTCCGTGCCCGCCGCCTCCGCCGCCGTGAGCTACACGCCGGTGCAGGTGGGAGCCGTCTACGACTTCCCCGCAGGCACCGACGGCTCGGGCCGCACCATCGCGATCATCGAGCTCGGCGGCGGATTCGACCAGGCCGACCTCGACGCCTACTTCGGTGAGATCGGTGTGCCCACTCCCACCGTGAAGGCCGTGGGCGTGGATGGCGCACAGAACGTGCCGGGAGGCGACCCGAACGGTGCCGACGGCGAGGTGCTGCTCGACATCGAGGTGATCGGTGCACTCGCCCCGGCGGCGAACATCCTGGTGTACTTCGCACCGAACACCGACGCCGGCTTCGTCGATGCGGTGACGCAGGCCGCTCATGCCGAGCCGACGCCCGACGCGATCAGCATCAGCTGGGGCGAGAGCGAAGACGCGTGGACAGCCCAGGCGCGCTCGGCGTTCGACGACGCGCTCGTCGACGCCGCCGCTCTCGGGGTGACCGTCACGGCGGCCGCGGGCGACGACGGCAGCGCCGATCGTGTCACCGACGGCAAGCCGCACGTCGACTTCCCGTCCTCCAGCCCCCACATCCTGGCCTGCGGAGGAACCACCCTCAAGGCCGACACCTCGACCGGAAAGGTCACCTCGGAGACGGTCTGGAACGACGGGGCCGGCCGGGGAGCGACCGGCGGCGGCGTGAGCGATGCCTTCCCGATTCCGTCGTGGCAGGCCGGCGTCGGTGTGCCGGCGACGGCATCGGGATACGACGGCAGAGGCGTGCCCGACGTCGCTGGCGACGCCGATCCGCAGACGGGCTACCGTGTGCGCGTCGACGGCACCGACACGGTGATCGGAGGCACCAGCGCCGTCGCCCCGCTGTGGGCAGCGCTCGCGGCGCGGCTCGTCGAGGCGACGGGCAAGAAGGTCGGGTTGCTGCAGCTGGCGTTGTATCCGCACGCGACGGGCACGACGACAGCGCCCGGATTCCGCGACATCGTCACCGGCAGCAACGGCGTTTACCAGGCCCGGGCGGGATGGGATCCGTGCACCGGCCTCGGCGTGCCCGACGGCACTGCCCTCCTCGCCGCTCTGCGGGGCGCCTGACGCGCAC
>JBQCJQ010000647.1:0-2701 GCA_051952615.1 Humibacter sp. | reverse complement strand
CCGATGACGATGCCGAGCTCGACCTCCCAGTCGGGTTTGGTTGAACCGCGCGGGATGCGAACTTCGTCGTTGGGCCCGACCAAGGTATTCGGTGACTTAGTGAAGAGGATGGGCTCGCTCGGGACGGCCTGGCCGGTCTCGGCGGCGTGGTCGGAGTAGTTCAGGCCCACGCAGATGATCTGGTGTGGACGCGCGATCGGTGCACCGATCCGCTGGTCGCCGAGCTGCTCAACTTCTCCGCGCTCGATGCGCTGCGCCACGATGGGGCGAATGATCTTTAGGCCGTCGTGGGCGAAGAACGCCTCGTCGTAGTCAAGCACGACGTCGGACAGATCGACGTAACTGTGGTCATCGACCAGGACGGCGGGCTTCTCGGCGCCGAACGCGCCAATCCGAAGGAGTTTCATGGGTGTCCTCTACTTGATGAATCCGGGATAGGAAGTACCGCTCCACAGCGGCTGTGGGAATCCACGGATGCCGGGAGCGACGGTGAAGAGTCGACCGGACAGCGGGAACTCCTCGAGCTGATCGGCGGAGAGGCCCTGCGTCGCTGTCGTGATGACCAGGGTGTCGAGTTCCGTACCGGCGAAGCAGACACTAGAGGTGTGCGGCGCAGGAACCGAGATGGTCTGCACCAGGTGGCCCTCGGGAGAGTACCGGCGGACTTGGCCGAGGCCCCACATCGCAATCCAGAGATGACCCTCGACATCGATCGTCATCCCGTCCGGGAGGCCCTGGTCGAATGACAGAAAGATCTGACGTTCACCGGTCCTGCCCGTGGATACGTCGTACTGCCGCCTGAACACTACCCGGCGAAGCGTATCGATGCTGTAGAGCACGGTTCCATCAGGCGTCCAGGCTAGACCGTTTGACTGGGTGAGGTCGGCGTCGATAACGCGCGCGCGACCGTCGAAGTCGATTTGAATGAGTTGCTCCGACTCGGAGGAAATGTCTTCGAGCGAGAGTGTCCCGACGACGAGCCGCCCGGCAGGATCAGGCTTTCCGTCATTGAGACGGCGCACGCCTTTCACGAGGGGTGTGAGCGGGAGGACGCGCCCGCCAGTGTCGACAACGATCAGCCGACGGGCACCGGCGATGGCCCACTCCCCGCGTTCGGATACCACTATCGCACTGGAAGAGCCTTCGACCCGGACCTTGTCAAGAACGGATATTTCCCCATCACGGTGGAGGGTTCCTACAAGAACGGTCCCATTCGGGATATCAACCCACAGCAATTGCGAGCGAATCGGGTCCCACAACGGTCCCTCGCCGAGGTCATACGCTTCGTTGGTTGCTACGACGATCTCCATCATTCGGTCCTTTCCTGCCAGCCGGTCGTATGTTGGAGGATGGCGCGCACATCCCCGGCCGCGTCGATCAAGGTCGAGAGTGGAGTGCGATAGGCGACGGCGCTAATACTGATAGCGCCAGAGGGCTCAGACGGCGAGGCCAGGTAGACGGGGAACGCCAGGCAGTTGATGCCGGGCTCGTTCTCCTGGTCATCGACCGCGTAGCCCCGTTCGCGCGCCTCGACGAGGCGTGCGTGGAGATCGGCCGCATCCTTCGCGCTGTTCGGGGTGCGCTGTTCGAGCTCGCGGTCGCCGACCCACCGCTGCACGTCCGCGAGCGTGTGCAGTTTTGCCGCGAGCAGCACTTTGCCGACGCCCGTGCAGTGCGCGGGGTTCCTGCCGCCGATGGTCGAGGACAGGCGTACCGCGCCGATCAGCGGGTCGACCTTGTCGCGGTAGACGATGTCGGCGCCCTCGAGAACGGCGAAGTGGATGGTCTCGTTGAAGCGCTCCGAGAGGCGGTCGAGGATCGGCCGGACGCGGATGTGCTCCGGCCGCGCCTCGTGGTGTGCGAACGCCAGTCGCAGGAACTCGTCTCCGAGGAGGTAGTGCCCGCGACCATCCTGTTGCGCGAATCCGGCCTTCTTCAAGGAGGCCAGGGCGCGGTGCACGGTCGGCTTGGTATTGCCCGTGCGCTTGACCATCTCCTCAAGTGACGCGCCGGCCGGGTGGGCCGCGAGCTCGACGAGCACGGCCAGCACGCGATCGGTGCCGACCAGGCGCTCGTCGTCGGTCCGTGAACTCTGAGACATCCGGTGGTGTCCTCCCCATTCGTCGCCTATGCTAACAACAGTTTCACTTATTAGACCATAGTTCCAATAATTGGAATAGGAGACGATGTCGTGACCCCGAACGCCACCCACCTTCCGGTAATCGACCGGGACCTCGTCGCGGCTGTCGAAGAGGCCTGCGCGTCGGTCGCGACCCGCGCGACCGATCGGCTCGCGTCGGCGCACGATGCCTCCCACTACCTCCTGACACCGCAGGCGGTCGCATCTCCGTCGTCGATCGAGGAGGTCGCCGCCCTGTTCGCGGCCAGTCACATGCACGGCTTCCCCCTGACGTTCCGCTCGGGCGGGACTAGCCTCAGCGGACAGGCCGGCACCTCGGGCGTGCTTGTGGACACTCGCCGGAACTTCCGCTCGATCACTGTGCTCGATCAGGGCGCCCGGGTGCGCACGGGCCCCGGCGCCACCGTGCGGATGGTGAACGCCCGCCTCGGTCGTCTCGGTCGCAAGCTCGGGCCCGACCCCGCGAGCGAGATCGCGTGCACCATTGGCGGAGTGGTCTCGAACAATTCCAGCGGGATGTCGTGCGGAACCCACGCGAACACATATCGGACTCTTGACTAG
>JBQCJQ010000646.1:0-3813 GCA_051952615.1 Humibacter sp. | reverse complement strand
AGTTCGGGTCGCGTTCGTTCGCCAACTTCCTTCGGGACAACAAGAAGGCCCTGGCCGCCGACGCGATCGTGGTCGCCGACTCGGACAACTGGAGCGTCGACATCCCGTCACTCACGGTCGGGCTCCGGGGCAACGTCACGTTCCGCCTCACCGTCTCCACGCTGGAGCATGCTTCGCACTCCGGCATGTACGGGGGAGCGGCGCCCGACGCGATGCTCGCGCTCGCAAAGCTTCTCGCGACGCTGCACGACGACAACGGCTCCGTGGCGGTGGAGGGCATGACATCGCACGAAGCGCAGGTGCCCGAGTTCTCGGAAGAGCAGCTGCACGAGGAGGCGGCCCTCCTCGACGGCGTCACGCCGATCGGCACCGGGCCTGTTCTCTCGCGGCTGTGGAACCAGCCGACCATCACGATCACGGGCATCGACGCACCGAGCGTCGCCAACGCCTCCAACACGCTCCTGCCGTCCGTCGCCGTGCGCGTCAGCGCCCGCGTGGCTCCCGGGCAGAGCGCGAAGGACGCTTTCGCTGCCATCGAGCGGCATCTGCGTTCGCACGCCCCGTTCGGCGCCCACATCGCGATCGACGAGGTCGACGTCGGTGACCCCTTCCTCGTCGACACCTCTGGATGGGCGGCCATCGAGGCGAAGCGCGCGATGAAGGATGCCTGGGGTGCAGAACCCGTCGAGGCGGGCATCGGCGGCAGCATCCCGTTCATCGCGGATCTCGTTCGGGAGTTCCCTGCAGCGCAGATCCTCGTGACAGGCGTCGAGGATCCGGACACCAGGGCCCACAGCCCGAACGAGTCCTTGCACCTCGGTGTCTTCCGGCGCGCCATCCTGACCGAGGCCCTGCTTCTGAGCCGCCTGAACCAGGACCGCAGGGCATCCTGAAGAATTCAGGTCGGCTGAATTACACTGGGCACGACGTGAACTACAGCGTAGGAACGAGGCAACCATGAGTGACGCGACTCTCACTTCGACGGCAGTGACCACCGAGCCCAAGGGACACGGGGTGCTCCTCACCGACGCCGCAGCCGACAAAGTGCGCAGCCTGCTCACCCAGGAGGGCCGTGACGACCTGCGGCTGCGCCTTGCCGTGCAGCCGGGCGGATGCTCCGGCCTGATCTACCAGCTCTACTTCGACGAGCGGTACATGGACGGCGACGCCACTGTCGACTTCGACGGTGTCGAGGTCATCGTGGACAAGATGAGTTCCCCCTATCTCGACGGTGCGACCATCGACTTCGAAGACACCATCCAGAAGCAGGGGTTCACCATCGACAACCCCAACGCGACGGGCAGTTGCGCCTGCGGCGACAGCTTCCACTGAGGCTTTCGCACCACCTGATCATCGCAAAAGGACCGGCTGATGAGCCGGTCCTTTTCGCGTCTTCACCGGGGCGACACACGGCCCATAGCACGGTGTCGGGCGTACGAAGGCCTCTCGGATGGCGATAGGCTAGGCGAAGGTCAATCGCAGTAGCGTCTTGCGCTCTGCCCACGATTCACTCGAAAGGTCACCGGTGCGTCACAATCGCCGTTTCCGATGGGCTGCAGTGCCTCTTGCAGCAGCAGTTGTGCTGGCGCTGGCAGGTTGCACGGAGTCCCAGCTCCACGGATTCCTTCCGGGATTCATCAACGGTGAGACACCGGTCACGAACCACACGGACATGGTCTCCTCCCTCTGGGTGAACTCGTGGATCGTGCTGCTGCTGGTCGGTCTCGTCGTCTGGGGCCTGATCATCTGGTGCATCATCGTGTACCGCCGCCGCAAGGGGCAGACCGGCCTTCCGGCGCAGCTGCGCTACAACATGCCGATCGAGATCTTCTACACGCTCGTTCCGCTCGTGCTGATCATCGGCTTCTTCGCCTTCACGACGAAGGACCAGGACGCGATCGAGAAGCCGTACGCGCACCCCGATCTGACGATCCAGGTCTACGGCAAGCAGTGGTCGTGGGACTTCAACTACCTCTCCGACGGGGTGTACGACCCGGGCGTGCAGGCTCAGCCCAACGATGAGACCGGTGCAGCCGCCGGCGCCGTGGTCGAGAGCCAGATCCCGACGCTCTACCTCCCGGTCGACAAGAAGGTGACGATCAAGCTCGACTCGCGCGACGTCATCCACTCGTTCTGGGTTCCGGCGTTCCTCTACAAGAAGGACGTCTTCCCAGGGCACACGAACTACATGTACCTCGAGCCGACGCGTAAGGGCCTCTACGCAGGCAAGTGTGCGGAGCTCTGCGGCCAGTACCACTCGGCCATGCTCTTCAACGTGCGCGTCGTCTCGGAAGAGGACTATCAGCTGCACATGCAAGACCTGAAGGATCGCGGCTACACGGGCAAGTTAGGTGCGAACGACGATCGCAACAACAACCTGCCCGGCATCGGCGCACCGAAGAAGAGCAACGAGTAAGGCATCCGGAGAATGAGTACGACTACAGCACCGGCCCCCTCGACGATCACGCCGTCGCCGACCGTTCAGGTCCTCGGCACGACCAAGATCCACCGCAAGGGCAATGTCCTGGTCAACTGGATCACGTCCACCGACCACAAGACGATCGGGTACATGTACCTGATCACGTCGTTCGTGTACTTCTGCGTCGGCGGTGTGATGGCGCTGATCATCCGCGCCCAGCTCTTCGAGCCGGGCCTCGACGTCGTGCAGACCGCTGAGCAGTACAACCAGCTGTTCACGATGCACGGCACGATCATGCTGCTGATGTTCGCGACCCCGCTGTTCGCGGGATTCGTGAATGTGATCATGCCTCTGCAGATCGGTGCGCCCGATGTGGCGTTCCCGAGGCTCAACGCCTTCGCGTACTGGCTGTACAACTTCGGTTCGCTGATCGCAGTCGCCGGCTTCCTCACTCCGCAGGGTGCCGCCTCGTTCGGATGGTTCGCCTACCAGCCGCTCGCGTCGACCACGTTCTCCCCGGGACTCGGCGGGAACATGTGGATGCTCGGCCTCGGCATCTCCGGCTTCGGAACCATCCTCGGTGCCGTGAACTTCATCACGACGATCATCACGCTGCGCGCGCCCGGCATGACGATGTTCCGCATGCCGATCTTCACCTGGAACGCCCTTGTCACGTCGATCCTCGTGCTGATGGCCTTCCCGGTCCTCGCGGCCGCGATCTTCGCCGCGTCGGCGGACCGCATCCTGGGTGCGCACGTCTTCGACGCCGCGAACGGCGGCGCCATTCTCTGGCAGCACCTGTTCTGGTTCTTCGGGCACCCGGAGGTCTACATCATCGCCCTGCCGTTCTTCGGCATCGTGTCAGAGGTGTTCCCTGTCTTCAGCCGAAAACCGATCTTCGGGTACAAGACGCTGATCTACGCGACCATCTCCATCGCGGCGCTGTCCGTCACGGTGTGGGCGCACCACATGTACGTCACGGGCATGGTCCTGCTGCCGTTCTTCTCGCTGATGACGATGCTCATCGCCGTTCCGACGGGCGTGAAGATCTTCAACTGGATCGGCACCATGTGGCGAGGGTCCATCACATTCGAGTCGCCGATGCTCTGGGCGATCGGCTTCCTGGTCACCTTCACGTTCGGTGGTCTCACCGGCGTGATCCTGGCGTCGCCGCCACTCGACTTCCATGTCTCCGACTCCTACTTCGTCGTGGCGCACTTCCACTACGTGGTGTTCGGAACTGTCGTCTTCGCCATGTTCTCCGGCTTCTACTTCTGGTGGCCGAAGTGGACGGGCAAGATGTTGAACGATCGCCTGGGCAAGTGGCATTTCTGGCTGCTGTTCATCGGCTTCCACACGACGTTCCTCATCCAGCACTGGCTCGGCGTCATCGG